>CAZOJR010000207.1:2810-4527 GCA_964580165.1 uncultured Gaiellales bacterium | reverse complement strand
CGTGCCTCGGTCCGAGGATATCGTGGCTTGGGAGGCCGGGGCGTTTGAGTTACTCCAGGTCGATTGCACAGCCATGTACTCGTTAGGGAGCCGGGAGGCAGTTGACGCGACCCCAGGCGCATACACAAGTCAAGAAGCACCTTCAATAAGTATCGAAAGGAAATAGAGTCGGCTACTGGACTGGATATATCGGCGGATTTTGACGGTTTTCGCGGGCAAGAAGAAAACGTCTTAAAGGATACTATTATCATGATTAAGGAATATAGATTCTCTGAATTACTAGTATTTGATACCTGATTATAGAAGTTATCTTCTATAGAGAGAAGATTAATGAACAAAGGTACTATGCTATCAGGTACCTTGTTGACAGATTGCCGAATAGGAGAGTATATGACTGAGCCGATTTGGAAGAAGAAACGAGTAATTGATTGGACTTGCAACGATTTCATATTTTACTTCATCCACTGCTACAACGGCGTCATGGTGAGGAATCACCCGAACATTCCCGATGCGGAATGGCAGTATCACGCTAAGCTCGTGGAGCGGACTATGAGAATACGAGGAAACTACGTACTCAGAGCGATGATTGATTGGGTATTTGAACATTATAAGGAGCACCCCGAGTGGGATGAGGTCCGCATCGGGCTTGTCTGTGGCACCTCCCCATTGGCGGAGCAAATCGTTCAGGAAATCAGGGGAGGCGTTCAATTACCCAGGAGGGATAAGGTAAGCCAAACCCGCTGACACATGCCACAGATTCTGGACGTGGTGGCCCATTCTGCGCTCCCCGGCTTGTGCCGCCAAGTGTTGGGAGAAAATGCGTCGCATGAGGCAAACGAGCAAGGTCGAAATCGAGCCTGGTAAGAAGGATTACGTTAACCGCGTGATGTGCTCCTGTCTTCGGCTGTCGCTATCAGACTTGTGCCGATGTGAGCACCATCATTTCAGCCCGGGTGACGTGGCTCGTTCGAAACAAGTTCCGTCTCGAAATCTGCTATCAGCGTGGAAGGCTTCATCTGAAGCGCCTCAGCAAGCTGCAGGATCACCGTCAGAGAAGGGTTCCTTATTCCGCGTTCGAGCATGCTGATGTAGGTCCGATGCAGCCCGGCGTCGTGCGCCAAGCTCTCTTGGAGATAGAACATGTCATTGACGGAGGCGGATGGTGCTACGGTGCCTAGGCACTTCTAGAAAGACCAAGGGATTGACTGATCGACAGAGAAGTGGCAAATGGTTGGAGGACTCCCATAGTGTGCGACATAATCTTCCAACTGCATCTGACTCGTGTGACTGACGATGCTCAAGCGAAACCGGATTGGCGCTGATTTCGAATTCATCGTGCAAAACGCGCCATTCTTTCGACCTGCCAGCCGGGTTGCGCTACTGGTCGCTAGGGAGCTTGCGGATGGTAGTATTCATCGAAAAAGGAGTGGGGTTCATAGTGGCGAGCGGTAGCCGCGCAGTACTTCTCCGTCGGGTGCTCGCGACGGCTCTCGTGGCCGTCTTCTTTGTTGGCTTTCGATTGGCCTTCCACAGACATCTAGGGCCCTACTATGTCCCGTGGGACGGCTTCGAGGGAGGCGACAGTATCGGCGTGTTTCTTGCCATCGCGTGGACTAATCGCGCCATTGTCATTCTGTGTATCATTCTCTTTGTTGCGCGGCTCGTCCGCGTTTCGAGGGCTTCCGAGATCATTTCTGCCCCGGCGCGCTACGGCGCG
>CAZOJR010000207.1:0-2800 GCA_964580165.1 uncultured Gaiellales bacterium | reverse complement strand
TATCGCCTACTCCATCTTGCTTGGGATCTTCCTCTTCGCCCTTTGGCTGCCGGGCCGTGGGGACTTCGCCGACGTTATTATTCTCGGAGTGGTCGGCGCACTTGCCGTGGTCTTCTCCGCAATCATCCTCGCAACCACCCGGCTCAAGAGACGCTACCTAGTGGAGAGCTCTGCCGCGCTGCTGCTGCTCTTCCTTGGAGTTGGCGGTCTCATATTCTTTCTAGTGCTGCTGGGACTGCTCCGGGATTGACAGTCGCAGCACCCGCGCCGCTTGCTGAGACGCAGAGCCGTTCAGCAGCAGCTCCCGAATCTCAGATAATCCTCGCAATTTGCATGCTTTTCTGCCACGGCCCACTTGGATCGCGTAAGTAAACCGCTCCTCGCGGACACTCTTACTAGTGAGCGTGGTAAGGCAGGTGCCCATCCGGGACCTCTTCGGTGGACTGGCGTAGGAGGCCGCAAGGGAAGACCTGTGGGCTTGGATGGCTATGGGAAGTACGACGCGAGCTTTGGGTCTTGAGGAGGACACCCGTCGCGCTGTCCTCCGGCCAACAGTGTCCAACTCCGGAGAGGAGGTCGTCTGTTAAGCAAACCTGAGAATGTGCACCGCAAGTCGGAAGGACGGACAAAAGGAGGGAGCCGATGGCACCGGAGTCGCAGTGCGCGTCCAGTGAGCAGAGAAAGGCAGGTGGAGCATGAGTATGGGGTGGCTTTCCCGTCGCCGGCTCGTCATTATCACAGCAGTGCTAGTCGTGTTCGCCGCATCCGGAGTTGCGGCGAAAAGTGCCGTAGGCGCTTCGGGCGATGATCTACTCGCGGGGCCGTTTCCGGAAGCGCCGTTTGCCCCAGGCCAGGTCGTTCACATGCAGACGGTAGAGAATCGGGCCGAGACGAATGACGTTCTTTCAACTGATCTTTGGATCGAAAGATCAACCGGCAAGTTCCTCATGATTGAGAGGAAGGATTCGCAACTTACTTCAATGTCGGCGTGTGATGGGAGCGTGTTCAAGGCGTACGAGGTCGCGGGCCATCGCGCCGGTGAATTCACCGTCGATAAGATGATGTCTGTTGAACCTGACGCGATTACAGCACGGCGGGGCGTGCTGGAGAGTGTCAAAGAATACGCCGATGCACTGGTCGAGCGAAGCGACAGTCCAGGGAGTCCGATAGACGTGTCTGGGCGCTCCGGGCTCTTGTTCAAGGCCATTAGCCGATCTATCGACGGGTCAAGAATCGCTCAGGCCGACAGCCTTGATCTCATAGTTGACAAGAACACCGGGCTTCCCCTCCAAGAGACTGTTCGTGATCCGAACGGTGACACGGTGAGCACCAAAAACTACGACTATGAGGTGACATCAGGTCCGGAGGGAGGATTCACGGTTGCTATTCCCGCTGACTACTACATCGAGCGTGACGGGGATCTCCCGTCGCCGACTGACGAGAGCCTCTCTGCTGAAGAGCTGGCGCAAACGGCAGGGCACGCGGTGTACTGGGTAGGCGATACCCTCGAAGGTCGTCCTGTGAGCTTCTGTAACGTCGGCGGGACGGGAGTTGTCCAGCTCACCTACGGGGAGCGAGTCCTCCTCGGTCGATATCGGTTCTCCCAAAATATCGCTCTATGAGTACGTGCCATCGGAACTCGATCCGGAGATTCTCCAGAGCATCACTGCGGCGCTCACGAATCCAAAGGAAGTGAAGGGCGCAGGCGGCATATACGTGTTATATGAAGCCAGCATAAATGGAATGCCTATGCTTGAAGTCGTTCGGGGGGATGTTCACGTTCTTATCGCAGACGTCGATGACGGCGACATACCGCTCATGATTCGCGTTGCGGATAGCCTAATCGAGGTTTCGCCATGAGTCTATCATTAGGCGTTATTCCTGGGGATAAGAGGAGAGCTTACATCAGAAGACTCGTCCTTCCGGCACTGTGCTTTGTGGCTTTCATAACGATATTCTGTTGTTCTTCCACCAAGGCCCTAGCTACGTACTACCCGCAGAACTACCTTGCGTCACTTCACTTTGATGGACCTGACTATTCTGACTCGGGAGAGAAGACCTTTCCCATGCAAGGTAGCGGCAGGCAATGGATTGATCCCTATCCGAGGTTGATAAAGAACGATATGGACTATAACGGGGATGGCTACATAGATGTTGAAGAGGCCATCCAAATGTACATACCCTTCGCGACTGGATCAGGCATTTGGGGATGGACTAAGGATGGCTTCTACGTCAACCAATCATCTTCGGTCAAGTGCGACCAGAGGCCAGCGGTGTATTGGCGTCGGAAAGATGTGCCCGGGTACGCCGGGTGGGTTGTGTATGAGTATTGGGTCTACTATCCGGATAATGACTGGTACGATTTGGAGCACGAGCATGATTGGGAGTACTATTACATATACTTCCAGAATGGCGCAGTGAAGAGAACCAGACTGAGTTGTCACCAATGGGTCTACAAGAATGATTGGAGCGATTGGGTTGCGGCGGGACTGGTTGAGGATGGTACACACCTGAAGCTGAGCGTAGGCGGCGGATCTCACGGGTTCAAAAGCATCAGTGAGGGCATGGAGGATGGCGTCAGAATAAAGTGGGATGGCTATGTCAATCCGCGAGCGGGCAGACTGGACATGAACGGCCCCGGTGGATGGAGGATATTCTCCAACGACCCGAACGCTTCGGGCGTGACAATCTACACGCTGGCGGGGGCCAGTCTCAATCCTTCCTACTACTACTATGGAGACGACCACTATTGGGCGCACTATGCCAATGATTGGGAGGACGCCCGCTTAGCCCCATGGCT
>CAZOJR010000206.1:3687-4527 GCA_964580165.1 uncultured Gaiellales bacterium | reverse complement strand
TGTACCAGAGACTCATCGGCGCTTACTGTATCGCACAGGAATCAGGCGATGCCCGGCGCGAAACGATCACTTCGCGATCAAGCAGCACCCGCGCGTCGTAGATGGGCCGGTAGTGGTCGTAGAGCGTCACGAAGAGGGTGATCAGTGAGGCAAAGATTAGAACAGACGCCAAATTATACTTTGGGGAAATGAACGGGATTATCAGCTGGAACACTATCACGAAGAAGAAGTTGAGCACCGCGGTTACAAACAGATCGACACCCGGTGAGATTGGGATTCCGAAACGACGCACAACCCAGCGCAATAGGAAGTCGGTGGCAATAATCGCCAACGCGATAAACAAAGCAGTCTGAACACCGTTCGCTTCCAGTCCTGGCAAAACCTGCTGGAATATCACTGCGACCACCGTTACGATGACGATCTTCTCGATGAGGACTTTTGGGCGTACGTTTGACGCGGTGTGCCCACGCAATATGGCCACACGCAGCTTCTGCCGGAGACGATGGGAGGAGCCAACAACCTCGGCCAGACCCGCCGTCACCGGCCGGGTCCAGTGTGCTATCCGCGCTTTCGGCGCCTCGCCAGCAGTCTTGGCCTCGGCTGCTTGGCTTCTACGGACGTGTACATACCGCCTGAAGACCATCACCAGAATCGCAGCAACAAAGATGAGCGATCCGGTCACCGCGGGAGCTTCGATTATCGCCCGCCAGAACGAGGTGGCCGCCGACGCTCCCAGGATTTTTACCTTGATGAAATCGGTGGCGTCGAGCTGAGCGATGTGTATCCACCATTCATGAGGCAGCTTGAACAAGAACCAGATGACGGCCACTACCACAACAC
>CAZOJR010000206.1:0-3677 GCA_964580165.1 uncultured Gaiellales bacterium | reverse complement strand
GTCAACAGCATGGGGCTCCCCTTTCGCCGGACTATCTCGTAATACACAAAGAACGGCTCGAAGGCGTTGGGGAAGATGAAAAGGAGCCATCGTGCACCTGTCAGCTCGAACACGAGAGCACCCACCAACCGCAGGTAGAAGAGAACTCTACTGATCTGGAAGGCCGCCAGATTCTCCCAGTTGCGCATGGTGGCCAGATAGGCGATAGAAAGATAGTAGACGTCCAGTGCCTTGTCATAACTCTGATATCGAAAGACGTAGATGCCGAACGCCTCCATGATGCTCTGGTCGGCGGAGTCGAGAATCATGCAGGCAAGGATGCCGAACAAGGGATAGCGAGGAATGAGAAGGGGCAGCAAAAGCCGGGCTGCTACCAGTAGATAGATGACGAGAGAGTATTCCCAGTCCAAGTTTGGTTCCGCGTTTCGGCCTCAGTCGCTTTGTAATCCATGGTACCAAGAGCAGAGGCGCCACCGGCTTACCCGGCAGAATATGGCACCGTCCTCGCGCACGTCGACAACCATCTTTACAGCCATCTTTATTACATTGCGGCGCTGCACGTGCCACCGTGTCTGGGATAGTACTTGAAGGAGCCCGGAGACACCGCTCTTGTTCTCGACAACGAGCTGAGGCATGCTTTGACGAACGGCCGGTTGGGGGAACCCTAATATCGTGGTCACACTTCGTTCCATCACAACATCGTGCTACGGCCGTCTGGCCGGGGGATTCCATCGAATCTGGGGCCTTGTAGTGGCCCGTCTTCGCCCGCTCGGAGGTTTGCTGAAGGACGCCGGCAGCGGATGGCAGAAACGCAATGCCAGCCGGACGGCCGCTGCGATCGCCTGCTACGGCATATTCAGTCTCGCCCCCATGCTTGTCATCATGGTGGGGGTGGCTGGCTACTGGTTTGGCCACGACGCAGCCGAAGGTCTCATAGTCAATCGACTGAGCGACGCGCTGGGAACTGAGGCGGCCACATTTGTGCAATCACTGCTCGCTCAGGCCTACGTCAGCAAGGCTTCTGTGCCAGCCACTCTTCTGGCCGTGTTGGTGCTGCTATTCGGCGCGTCGCGGGTGGTGGGCGCCGTGCGGGACGCCCTCAACGATATCTGGAGAGCGAAGAGCCGTACGAGTGGAGGCCTGAAGGGCTATCTCCTGGCCAAAATCTTCGACCTCGGGATAGTACTAGTCGTAGGCGTCATGTTCCTGGCGACAATGGTCGCCAGCGCGGTAGCCAGCGCGGTAATCCACCGCTTCGCCGACCTGCTGCCCCTGCCGACTTGGACGCTCAGGGTGGGAAGCGTAGCCTTCTCTCTGGTTGTAGTCGCCTTCTTCATTACCATGATCTTTCGTGCGCTTCCGGCAAGGCGGGTTCCCTGGCGCGACACCTTATTGGGAGCCGCAGTGACATCTGCGCTCTTCACTGTCGGCAACTACGTGATCGGTGTCTACCTCGATCGCGTAAGCATCGCTTCGATCTTCGGCGCCGCGGGTACACTGGCCGTGGTCATGTTCTGGATCTATTACTCGGCCCAGATTTTTTTGTTCGGCGCCGAAATCACAAGAGCACACCACGACCGTAGGGAATCACCGCGGGACGGCCGCCAGACAGTTGAACATCCGGCAAATCTCCGCAGACCACCGGAAAACCGTGAGATCGCGAACCCGGTCTGTCATCGCGAATGGAATTCCCCAAATCGTGGTAATCCAACCGAAGTGGTATCAATGACAGCCCGCCGACGGTTCCCATGTGGGCGTCAAGATGCCCTCCAACGCGGGTTTGAGGAGACAGGGGGTGGACAGATGGAACCAGCAGGGACCGGTGAAGGTGCTGCGGCAGGCGTCGCTCTCGAAGGTCGTTTTCGCAATCTCCGCCGATGGAACACCGGGGTCGGCCTGATACTTGCCGTTCAAGCGGTAGTACTGGCTATTCTGGCAAATGACTTCAGACTTCCGGTGACGGCCGGCTACCTCCAGGGCCCTCCCGGAACAGACCCGGTGCTGACGCAGATCGGGGGGCTACCCTTGGCCTGGGGAGTCTTCGCCTTCATGGCCATATCGGCTCTGGCTCTGCTCACCATCGCCTCGCCGGGAGTATTCGGCTGGTACAAGCGAAATCTGGCCCATGACCGCAACTACGGGCGGTGGATCGAGTATTCCATGAGTTCATCACTTATGATTGTGCTCATCGCCATGCTCTGCGGTATCACCGATATCGCCGCCATACTGGCTATATTTGGTGTCAACGCCTCCATGATCCTTTTTGGGCTCCTGATGGAGAAGTATGAAAGCCCGGGCAAACCCAACTGGCTTTCCTACTGGTTCGGTGCTTTTGCAGGACTCGTTCCGTGGATCGCGATTTTCATCTATTTGCTCAGCCCCGGCATCGATGGTGCGGAACCCCCCGGATTCGTGTACGGCATTCTCGTGTCGTATTTTGTGCTGTTCAACTGCTTCGCGGTCAACATGGTCCTTCAATATAAGAGGGTCGGACGTTGGCGCGACTACCTTTTTGGCGAAAAGGTCTACATCTTTCTCAGCATGACGGCCAAGTCCCTGCTCACCTGGCTCGTGTTTGCGAACACACTTATCGACTAGGACGAGGTGGCCGGCGGCAAGAATCGCGAGAGCAATAACGGAGGTAGCGTCGATGGACAAGGTGGTACGCACAGGCGAGGAGTGGAAGCGCATGCTGCCCCTCGAACGCTACGAAGTCCTAAGGGAGAAAGGCACCGAGCCCGCTTTCCAGAACGAGTACAACGAACACTGGGAAGACGGCACATACCACTGCTATGCGTGCGATCTACCCTTGTTCGATTCCGCCGCCAAATTTCACTCGGGTTTTGGCTGGCCGAGCTTCTGGCGGCCCATCATCCCCGACGCCGTCGAGGAACATATAGACTACTCTCACGGCATGAGCCGGACAGAGGTAACGTGTGCCCGTTGTGACAGCCATTTGGGACACTTGTTCAGCGACGGCCCTGAACCCACCGGCTTGCGCTATTGCATCAACTCAGCTTCGCTCAAATTCGTTCCAAGATGAGACAACCGGATGGCGACTCTGACGGTTCTTCGCTTTCGGTCGTCGAAGCTTGCGCGACCCCAGCCGGAAACCACGCATCCGAACGCGCGACAACGAGGAGATGTCAAGATGAGCACACTAATTGATGTGGCTGCGACCACCGATTTGACCGACGGAACAATGAAGGCGGTCATCGCAGAGGGCAAGGAGCTCCTCCTGGCTCAAATAGGCGAAGACTTCTACGCAGCCGAAGAGCGCTGCCCACATATGGGGGCACGTCTCTCCGAAGGAAAACTGGAAGGAACCATCGTGGTCTGTCCCCGGCATGGCTCGCGTTTCGACCTCCGTGACGGCCGGGTCGACCGGTGGACGGAAATGTCCGGCCTCAAGCTGGCTGCTGCCAAGACAGTCCGGGCGCCACGGCCTCTTCAGACCTACCCGGTGCATGTTCGAGACGGCCGGTTGTTCGTTGAAGTCTAAACCGTCTGGTAGCGGGAGAAGCGCTCCCACCTATAAGAGGGCTCTTGTGAGAATCACAGCCTGCTGATATTGAAGGCCGGACCGGCTATCGGGCCTGCCGGTCGCCAAGGACTATGCTCATACTCCCCGAGCCCATTCTCTCCACCATGAGAAGAACCCTGTGTCGAGCCTCCGC
>CAZOJR010000205.1:241-4534 GCA_964580165.1 uncultured Gaiellales bacterium | reverse complement strand
GGCTTCAGCGCCTACTTCGTGATGCTCTCGCCCGAGATCCAGGACGACATCATCTACAGGAGCGAGCAGGGCTGTTAGCAGGCCAACGGGGCTCTCGGCGCACCAGCGCGCCGTTCCCCGATGACAAGGAGGGGGAAGTGGCGAGCGACGCGACCACGAACAAGGCAATCCTGTTCCGCTTCTATGACGGCGTGTTCATCCGGCACGACCTGAGCTATATCGACTAGTACATGCGTGACGACTGCATTCAGCGCAACGCCGACTGCTCTCAAGACAAGACCGGCTTCCTCGCATTCCGCCGGGGCTTTTTCGCTGCGATCCCGGACCTCCGCGCAACCATCAACATGATGGTTGCCGAGGACGATCTGGTGTTCGTCTGCAACACCGTCACCGGGACTCACACCGGACACGGCTTCCTGGGACTATCCACCGACCAACAATGAGATCCGGTTCGACACGGTGGACATGTACCGTCTCCGGGACGGCAGACTCTGCAAGCATTGGGACGTCGCCGACACGAGGGCGCTCTTCACCCAGGTGGGTGCCATTACTACATCGTGAGGCAAGGCGCAGGAGGAGGTGCTAGAAGTACGAGAGAGCATACGCGATAGTGTTTGTTGACCAATGAAACACGGTTCAGGAGGGTCGAAATGCGTAACAAACGTTTGCCGGTACTCTGTTTAACTGTCTTGGGCCTCGTGGTTGTATCACTTCTTATGCTAGCCGCGTGCGGCGACTCCTCAGACACTTCTACCACCGCCGCACCTGCCACGACACAAGCAACGACGGACACCACAACGGCTGAAACGACGGCCACCACGACGGCCGAAACGACGGCCACCACGACGGGTGAACAGGTGGTGATCCGTATTACAACACCGGTTCCGGCGGGAGATGAGATGGCAGACTGGGCCCAGGAGGGGATGGACAGATTCAATGCCCGCACCAACGGCGCCTACAAGGTGGAGATCTTCCCCGGTGCTCAGCTAGGGCCGATGCCGGAGATGCTGGACGCCATCCGGACCGGAGCGGTCGAGGCGGGTATCATCCCCTTGGGCGCCTACGGGGGGACCGTGCCTGAATTTGGCCTGGTGGAACTGCCGTTCCTGTACAACAACGGCGAAGCCGATGCTGCCTCCATGCCCGGCATTCAGCCAATCTGGGATGAGCTGGCACAGGAAAAGGCCAATCAGAGGGTATTGGGCTGCATATTCACCGGTACCGTGAACTTCCTGTCGGTGAAGAAACAACTGAAGACCGTCGATGATTTGAAGGGTGTCGTTTTCGGCTGCGACAATCCGGCCATGGCCGAGATGGTAAACGCGGTGGGCGGCTCTGGCATCGTGGTCGACTTCACAGAGGACTACTCCAACCTCCAGAAGGGCGTTATCGAAGCCAAGACCTCGGCGCCCCAGTACATCCAGATTGCCAAACTATACGAAGTGGCCAAGCACTATACAGTCTTCCATGGTGTTGGCACCCTCTACGCGTTCACAGTCAACTCGGATGTCTATAACAGTATGCCCAAGGAAATACAGGATGCTTTGTCCGAGGAAATGAGTGCGACGGCTAAGAGTATGAGTGAAAAGTACGTCAGCAAATTCTACGAGCTGGAACCGGTGCTTAAAGACGAGGGCATGCAGTACTATTACCTACCCTCTGAAGAACGTGAAAAGTGGAAAGAGTTGGCCTATCCTGTTACTGTCGAGCAACTGTCCGAAGCGGGCGATATCGGTACGAGAGTGAAACAAGTCGTTGATGAAGCTAACGCCCAGTTTCCATACGAGGAAGAGCAATAGTATAGCCTAGTTCTGGGTGATACGGCACGGTCTCGATGACAGGTGCCGTATCACCCGAGCACACTCGTTTCGTCCATTTGTGATCCTAGGCGATATCCACCAACTAGCAAAGAAGTGGGCTCATGGAGAAGAAGCTGAGACAGGTAGTAGATCCCTGGATCGAACGTCTCAATCGGGTGTTCGTCGTTACTGCCGGAATTCTGATCGTCATCATGGGTATTCTTTCGACCTACGGCGCTGTACGGAGGTACGCCTTCAACAGCCCCGAGCCGGTTTCCTATGAATTCGGCTGCATGTTCCTTCTGATAAGTTTCGTTCTGGCCAACGCGGCCGTCGAAAGGCAGGGCCGGCTGCTCCGCTGCGACATATTCCTGGACCGGTTTCCCTCAGTAGTCCGCAACGTTATCTCCAACATCGTCAGCCCCATCATGGGCATCACCTTCTTCGGGATCATCACCTGGATCAGTTTCGGAGACGCTCTGCGTGCGCTTGAGATCGGCCAGGTGAGCACGTCGACGTGGCCGGTCCCCCTGTTCCCAGTGAAGCTGTTCATCCCTATCGGCTACGGGTTCTTCTGCCTGTGTCTTCTGTATCGTCTGGTTCTTGGGCTGCTGAGGCTCAAGACAGGTCCAGAAGAAACCTCACAGGTGGCGGCTGCCGGCAAATGACCGACCTAGCAAAGGAACAGGGTACATAATCATGGATCCCCAGTTAGCAGCAATACTATGTATGGTCTCCATGCTTGTCATTTTTCTTACCGGGGTGCCGGTCGCGTTCGCGCTGGGCTTCAGCACGGTCATCTTCGGGACCCTCGCCTACGGCCCCATGGCCTTGCAGAAGATGGCCATGGGTACCTTCTCGCAGTTCTACAGCTACGCTTGGACACCCCTACCGCTGTTCGTGTTGATGGCCTGCATCATTACCGAGACCCCTATGGGGGCCCAGGTTTACAAGGTGGCCAGGAACTGGGTGGCCAGCGTTCCCGGAGCCCTCATCAGCGCCAGTATCCTCGGTGAAGCTGCGGTGGCGGGCACGGTGGGGGTGAGCGGGGCCGCCATAGTCGCGGTGGGCAAAGTGGCCGAACCGGAGCTGACCAAATATGGCTACGATAGGAATCTGGCCTTAGGCGGGTTGACCGTTGGAGGCGTTCTGGGCCCGCTCATTCCGCCGAGTACACCCATGGTTATCTACGGCGTCATGGCCAGCGTGTCCGTGGGTCACCTCTTCATCGCCGGACTTCTGCCCGGCATTCTCTTGGCCCTCATGCTTGCGGCCGTTCCTATAGTGCTCTGCTGGCGCAATCCCAAACTGGGACCGGCCGCGGAGCGGGTGTCTTGGCGCGAACGCATCTTGTCACTGCGATATGTCTGGCATGTGGCATTGGTGATGCTGTCTATTATCGGCTCGATCTTCTTCGGCATTGCCACACCCACTGAAGCCGCCGGCATTGGGTCTGTCGTCATCCTCCTCATCGCTGTTGCCGTATTTCGTCTTAGCTGGAGAGGTTTTTATCGGGCGATTGTCGAAGCTGCCGTGATCAACACCATGATGTTGCTCATAATAGTGGCGGCCAACTTCTTCTCCTATCTTTTGGCCAGCGCTGGGGTTGGGGACTTCCTTGGCAATCTGGTGACTTCCCTTAATCTCACACCGTTGGTAGTAGTCATAGCCATCGTATTCTTATATCTGATACTCGGTTGTTTCCTTGATTCAATTAGCATTACCGTACTTACCATACCTATCTTTGCGCCTCTGCTTGATTCTTTGGGAGTTGATTTGGTATGGTTTGGCGTTCTGTATGTAGTCACCCTGGAGCTTGGACTGCTCACTCCGCCCATGGGCGTCAATCTGTTCTTCATGCGCAACACTTTTAATATCAATATGACAGACCTCCTTAAGGGAGCCGCACCGTTTTTGGTTGTGACTGTCATATTCTTGATTATTATATTACTTGTTCCGCAACTGAGCCTGTGGTTGCCGACGTTGATGAGTGAGTGAGGAGATGCGGAAGGCTCGAGCCTTCATGGATCAAGGAAAGTGGGCTGAAATGGACGGAAAGCACGACGTGGAGCGCGGCAGAAAGCGCGTCGAGATCAAAGGCGACAAGCAGGTCATCCGCGGCGCGGGCCTCATGGGAGGCGGCGACTCCGGCCCGCCGACCTGGGTGGATGTCACGGGCGGCAAGATCACTCGCGTTCGGCCGCTCCACTACGAGGAGAAATACGACAGGAAGGACTTCAACGTCTGGAAGATGCAGGCGCGAGGCAAGACCCTGGAGCCTCCCATGCGGGCGTCAGTGGGACCCATTGGCTTGGCGTACAAGAAGCGCGTGTATTCCAAGAACCGCGTGCGGTATCCCCTGAAACGCGTCGACTGGGACCCGAACGGTGCTCCCGGTTCCACAGGCCCAGGCGGACGCAACACCCAGAACCGGGGCACAAGCAAGTACGTGCGCATCAGCTGGGATGAAGCCGCCGAGATCGTGGCGGCGGAG
>CAZOJR010000205.1:0-231 GCA_964580165.1 uncultured Gaiellales bacterium | reverse complement strand
ATGCACGGCGAGAGCAAGCACCTCAGCGCCTGCCACGGCTGGGCCAACCAGCTGCTTTCGATGCTGGGCGGATACACCATCCAGATGCGCAACCTGGACTCCTGGGAAGGCCAGAACTGGGGGGCCAAGCACGTGTGGGGCTGCGAGCCGGTGGGCGAGATGATGCCGGCGGCCAACCTCTATCCCGACATCGCGGAGCATGCCGAGTTGCTGCTGTTCTGGGGCTGCGAC
>CAZOJR010000204.1:0-4534 GCA_964580165.1 uncultured Gaiellales bacterium | reverse complement strand
TCGTGGCCCGAAACACCTTGCCCAGTTCCGCCGGCTGAAGAAACACAACCATACCCGCCTGCTCAGTAGCAGGGAGGGCTAGGAGCTGCTCGGCGGTCGTGATGATTCCTCGCGGACCTGGGATGAATTCGATGGAGTTTGAAATGCCCGCCTTTTCCGGTACTTGATCGAGTTCGGACGGTTGCTCGAACTCGAGAGTTTTATCCTCTGACGGGAGGTCCTCTGCGAATGGAAGTTCTTCTTCGGCAATAATATCCTCCGCAATGGTGTTGTCGAACGCGTCGAGATCTTCCTCGACAACCTCTTCCTCGACGGCTTCTTCCTCAATGATCTGCTCTTCGATGATCTCTTCCTTCAGGTCATCTTTCTCTTCGAAGATCTCCTGTGTGGGTATCTCGTCTTTGAAAACTTTGTCCGAGGCGATCTCTGCAGCCGTCTGCGCAACTTCTATAGCGTCTATAGCGTCGACTGCATTTGCGGCGTCTATAGCGCCGGCTGCGTCTGCGGAGATCTCGTCATCTCCGCTATCGAGATCTGAAGATGTCTCCACACTCGCGTTAGCCTCAGTTACCGGCAGTTTCGCCGGTTCGGGTTCTGTTTCTGGGCCCGGTTGTCCGTTTGATGGTGTGGCTTGCGAAACTTGGTCTGCCGCACGGCTATTCTGGAGAGAAGAAGCGTACTGACGAAGCTGACTGAGGCGAGAACTGGCATATTCGCTACCTTTGAGGTCCTTGGATGAACCGGCCGCTGCGATGGCGGCCACGATTCTTTCGGGGCGGAAGAGCTTCAAACGGTTGATGTCCTCGCTGGTTAGATCACCCCAGCCCTGCAGGATGCTGCTGACAACCGAAGCCACAGGGTCGGTTGAGGGCGTTCTGGCTGTCGCTGTACTTCCGGATTCAAGCCGAACGTGCGGTCCCATTGCCGCGTGAGGGGCACGGTCCGCTATTTTCATTACCTCGTCCGATTTACGGCCTTCTGTGGTGATTAAGGAGGCGGCCGGCGCCGGCGTTCTCATGGCCTTCGTGGATTTGGCTATCTTGGTGCCGGCACCGTCGCGTCTTCTGCGGCGGATACTGAGGAGGAGCAGCACAAGGAGAAGTACAACGACAGCGATAATTGCAGGTAGAACGTAGGGACTGCCGAAAAGCTCAGGCAACTGAAACATCCGTGGTCCTCCTGGAGTCCTGCGTGACTTGCCACAGCCGTTGTTTCCTACCCCTACATACTATCCGTCTATGACGCCGGGGTATAGTGTGTTAGTCGGTACGGCTGGCCGGCTACTTGAGAATCATGGCCGCGGAGGGATGAATTCTGAAATCGATGATCGACACTCACTCACACCTGCTCCCAGAGATCGACCATGGTTGCCCTGATCTCGAGACCAGCCTGCTTATGGTTCGGGCGGCGGTCTCCTCCGGTGTTAGCACCATCGTGTGCACTCCACATCTTACCGAATGGGACGGCGCGGTTATCGGCCGCGCGGGTCTGATGCTGCGGCGGGTTAAAGCAGCTGTTGCTACTGCCGGCGATGGACCGGATCTGCGCCTTGGTTTTGAGGTGGACTTAGGCATAGCCGCGACCGTGGACACCACCACGCTTTCCGCTCTCACCATTGAAGACTCTTGGGGGGCGATCCTCTTGGAAATGCCCTATTCGGGGTGGCCGCCGTTTATCGAAGAAACTATCTTCAGACTGTCGGCCGCCGGTTTCGTGCCGGTTCTTGCGCATCCCGAGCGCAATGAACGCATACAGAGATCCTCGGAACTCCTAGCCGGATGTCTCAAAGCGGGGGCTGTCGCCCAAGCTACTGCCGGTAGTCTGGGAGGGGAATTCGGTCGCAGCGCCGAGCGGACCTTCTTTCGTCTTATCTCCGAGGGATTGATCAGTCTGCTGGCCTCAGATGCTCATGCCTACAGAAGCAGTAGCTGGACCATGCACCCCATGTTGGAGGCGCTGGAGGGGAGAGTGTCCGAGGATGATCTGGCCGCGTTTACCGAGATCAACCCGCGACGGTTGCTGCACGGGAAGAAACCGCACCCAGTAAAACCGGTGAAGGGGAAGACGTCGCGTAGAAATAGGGCGTGGCAGCAAAGCAAACGCTGAGTCGACGCAGACGCACCTGCAAGCCGGAGCCGGTTGGCCATCTACTCGAGCCGGCCGTAGCCGTCCTCTAAGCGGACGATATCGTCCTCGCCGAGGTAGTCGCCGCTCTGCACTTCTATGATCTCGAGTGGTTCAGGGCCCGGATTTACCAGCCGATGAGGAGTGTTTACGGGAACATATGTAGACTCATCTTCTTTCAGGTGAAAGACCTTATCTCCGCATGTGACTTCGGCTACACCGTGTACTACCACCCAGTGTTCCGCACGATGCATGTGCAACTGCAAACTCAAGCTGGCTCCCGGTGAGACCACGATACGCTTGACCTGGAAACGCTCACCTCTGTCTATGGATTCAAACCGGCCCCAGGGCCGGTGCACGCGGCGATGGACCAGGGTAAGGTTTTCGTCATGGTCGTGAACGCGGGAGACCACCTTTTTCAGATCGCAGGTCTTGTCCTTGCGAGCTATCAGCACCGCATCGGCGGTTTCGACTACCACCAGATCCTCGGCCCCGAAGACCGCGACCAGACGTGAACCGGCGTGCACGAGGCTGTTGTGGGTGTCTTCTAGAATCACATCTCCCTGGGAAGCGTTACCGGCCTCATCCTTGGGAGCGGCAGCCCACAGTGCCTCCCAAGCGCCGATGTCCGACCAACCGGCATCCAGCGGAATGACGACAACCAAGGTCTCATAGGCCGTGTTGCCCACCCGGGCTGCTCTGCGCAAGGGCCTCAGTTGTTCCATGACCGCGTAGTCGATCGAATCGGACGGACATGCAGAGAATGCGTCTCTATCCAGACGCAGAAAAAGGCCGTCGGATCTAGCACCCGCAACCGCGGCTCTGCACGCTGCTTCGATCTCCGGACGGCTCTGTTTGAGAGCGGCCAGCCAGACTGAACGCTGCATCATGAAAATGCCGCTGTTCCAGAGATAACCGCCTGTGTTCAAGTATTGCTGTGCGGTTGCCGGATCTGGTTTCTCCGCGAACCCGTCCACCAAGCGTGCAGTTGCCGCTCCGGGCACCGGTTCACCCAGCTGGATATAGCCATAGCCGGTTTCGGCTCTATCGGGAACGACACCAAACGTTACCAGCCGGCCCTTCTCTGCTTGGTTTGCTCCCTCAGCGATTGCGGTATGGAACGCCGGCACATTGCTAATGAGATGATCGGAGGCCATGATTAGGAGCACGGGATCGTGTTCAATGCCGGTCTGTGGCATGGCAACTGAAGAAAGCTCACTCGGCATGAGCGAGGCGAGGGTCAAGGCCGGAGCTGTGTTGCGCCCAATGGGCTCCAGCACGATAAGAGGATCGTCGATGCCGATTTGCCGGAGTTGATCAGCGACGACGAACCGGTACTCCTCATTGGTCACTACCACGGGCCGGGGTGCGAGGGAGGCGCCGCCAAAATCCCGCAGACGCAGAACGGTCTCCTGTAAGAGGGAGTAGGGACTGGTGAGGGCCAGCAACTGCTTGGGGTGGCTCTGGCGGGAGGCCGGCCACAGCCGGGTACCGGAACCCCCGGCAAGGATGACGGGTTGGATGGTCACGGCTGTGTCTCTCCCTTCTGGCATGGCCTTCTTGCGCGGAGTAACGCTTTCGCATGCTGTGGCGGGATTCTAACAAACGGGCGCTGTTTTCTTTTTCGACCCCGCTTCTCCGTTTGTGATATCTATGGCCGCTGTAATCTTACCGGTAACCCGAACCTCGATTGGAGCGATCTATGCATGTATTCGTGACCGGCGTTGCGGGTTTCATTGGCAGCCGTGTGGCCGAGATGCTCCTCGAACAGGGGCATATCGTGTGCGGAGTAGACAACATGTGCGCGGCGTACGACTTACGTCTCAAAAACTACCGTCTGGATATGCTGCGCGACAGGAGTGGACTGGATTTCCACCGCGCCGACATAGCCGACTGGGAGTCTATCTCGACCGTTTGGAATGAGTGCGGACCGTTTGATGCCGTGGTGAATCTTGCCGCTCGCGCGGGTGTGCGCCAGAGCGTTCTGGATCCCTGGGTGTATGTGGCGACGAATGTGACCGGTACTCTGAATCTGCTGGAGCTCTGCCGTCGCGACCAAGTTGGAAAGTTTGTTCTCGCCTCTACCTCCAGCCTCTATGGAGGGAGCAATCCGGTACCGTTCTCTGAGAGCGCCGACACAAACCGGCCGCTGTCTCCTTACGCCGCCTCGAAGAAGGGCGCCGAGGCAATGTGCTTCACCTATCATCATCTCTACAAGCTGGATGTGACCGTGGTGAGATATTTCACCGTCTATGGCCCCGCCGGGCGGCCTGACATGAGTCTCTTCCGCTTTGTCCAGTGGGTGTACGAAGGGCGTCCTCTCAGGCTCTACGGAGATGGCAGGCAGTCTCGGGATTTCACCTATGTAGACGATATCGCGAGGGGCACCATCCTTGGCCTCCGGCCTCTC
>CAZOJR010000203.1:0-4558 GCA_964580165.1 uncultured Gaiellales bacterium | reverse complement strand
GGCAAAGGGATTAGCGAGGGTTTCTTGGTCGAATTCCCATTTCCGATGCTCGGGGAGTTCGTCAAATGCCTTTCGCGCCCGACGCAAGACCCGAGATACGCCCTCCGGCCCGCGTGGATCAGCCGCTATGCCTTTCTGGTATGCGGTTTCGTACATATCTCGAAGCTTCATCCCTGGTTGCCTCCGATCGGGCACGCCCTACGACTGACGTACTTGCTATTCTCCATATAGTAGCGGAGAGGGAGTGATTGTCCCTCCGAGATGCCGATCCGGCTCGCAACCGCCACCGGTGAACGGCAACCATCGTCTGTTACATACAGCCCAGATTCATCGCCGAGGAGAAGCCCATTCAGACCCACGTGAATGCCCAACGCCCGGCCAAGGCGCCCGGGCCCGCAGGCAAGGCCTTTCTCGCTCTTGCTCGTCCGAACTGGCAACACCCCGATCCCCTCCTCTGCGGTGTGTTCCCCATAACGATTACGCCACAGGTAATCAATTCGCCCCACAGGCTCCAACGACCTGATGAGCACCGCGGATCCCACCCCCTCTCGATCGCACACTAGGTTGAGTAGCATGTGTATCCCATAGCTGCGAAATACGTAGATGGACCCTGGCGGGCCGAACATGGCAGAATTGCGGACTGTACGCCCCCGAGCGGCATGGCATGCCGGATCGCCTTGGGGTAGATAGGCCTCCACCTCAGTCAAACGTCCGCCACCAACTCCGCTAACCCAGAGGATTTTTCCGATCAGATCGTGGGCTACCTTGTCTGACGGCCGCGCGAAGAAATCCGCCGAAATAGTCACGCCTAGCGGTGGTATCCGGCTGTCGCCATTCTTCATCCGCTACTCGTCCCCGTCAAACAGTCTCCGGGCATTTTAGCCGGCCCAACACATCACGAGCCTGCGCAAGCTGCTCGGCTACCCGGTCGGGCGCTGTACCACCGGGAGAAACCTTAGCAGCTACCACCCGTTCGAGATCCACCACTGTGTAGTAGTCCTCGGCGAACAGCGGGCTGAGTTGCTGCAATTCAGCCAGGGATACCGCCGAGAGTGGCCTTCCCTCCCCTGCTAGGAGAGCCACCAGCCTGCCGGCTAAACGATGCGCTTCCCGGAAAGGCAAGCCTTTGCCCACCAAGTAGTCGGCCACGTCTGTCGCTTGAGCATACCCGCCCTCGGCGGCCGCTCGCCCACGCTCCCGGTCGAATTCCAAGCCCTCTACCATGGCTCTCATCGCCTCCAGGCATAGATCGAGCTCTTCCCGGCTGGCGAACACATATGGTTTGTCTTCTTGAAGATCGCTGTTGTAGGCCAGCGGCAGTCCCTTAAGCACGGCACCCAGTCCCTGGAGGCGGGCCAAAAAGCCCGCCGCCTTCGCCCTGACCAGCTCGGCTCCATCAGGATTACGCTTCTGGGGCATGATGCTCGATCCAGACGTCCATGACTCAGGCAGGGAAGCCAAGCCATACTCCTGCGTGCTCCACAACACCATTTCGCCCGCAAGCCGTGAAAGGGTCAGTGCGCAACTCGCGGCAACGGAGAGGTAGGCAAAGGCCGCATCCCGCGCCGAAACGGCATCCATAGCGTTCGGAGCCACCCTGGCAAATCCAAGTTCGGCTGCCACCTGCTCCCGATCAAGAGGATAATTGACTCCCGCCAGAGCGCCGGCCCCCAGCGGCATCCAGGAGTAGCGGTCCCAATCGGCCAGTCTCATCCATTCTCGCTCAAGGGCGAAGAAATAAGCGAGGAGATGATGCGCCACCAGCACAGGCTGCGCCCGCTGCATGTGAGTATAGCCCGGCATAACGGCGTCCCTGTAAAACTCGGCCTTAGAAAGCAATGCCGACATTAACCCCACCAGCAGTTGCTGGTGACCGGGTATTGCCGCCCGCAGATAGAGATGCAGGTCTAAGATCACCTGGTCATTCCGGCTGCGCCCTGTGTGCATCTTCCCGCCAAGTGGCCCAACGATCTCGGTCAAACGGCGCTCGATGGCCATGTGGATGTCTTCATCGGCAAGTCCCCACGAGAAGACTCCATCCTCGAACTCATGGGCAACCTGGTCGAGCCCGGTCAGAATTACATCGCTCTCCTCGGGCGTGAGCACGCCGATGCTTGCCAGCATACGGACGTGCGCCCTGGAACCCGCAATATCGAATGGAGCCAGAACGTGGTCGAATGGTATCGACGCCTTAAAACGCTCGAAGAGCGGCGCTTGATCGGATTCGTACCGCCCGCCCCACGGCTTGCTGCTGCCACCATCTGCACCGGTTCCGTTCACGATCATCCCTGATGCTTACGCGCCCAGACCTCTACGGGAAGTCCCCACAGCTGAATGAATCCTTTGGCGGATTCATGACTGAAGGTGTCGCCGGAGCCGTAGGTAGCCAGCTTACTGTCGTAGAGAGAATATGGCGAACGCCTGCCCATGGGCCGACACGCTCCTTTGAAGAAGCACAACCTCACTTCACCGGTCACGTACTTCTGGCTCTCGTCGATAAAAGCACGCAGAGCCTCGGCCAGCGGGCTAAACCATAGACCCTCATAGATGAGTTCTGTGAGCCGTTGGTCAATCATGCTCTTGAAATGCTGCAGCTCTCTGGTAAGCACCAGGTCTTCGATCTCCCGGTGAGCCATGATCAGCGCCAACGAGCCGGGAACCTCATACACCTCCCGGCTCTTGATGCCGACCAAACGGTTTTCGACCATGTCGACCCTGCCAAAACCATGCGCCCCGCCGATGGCATCCACGGACTCAACAAGCCGCACCGGATCCATCGGCTGACCGTCCAGGGACACGGGCACACCAGCCTCAAAGCCGATCACCAGTTCGGCGGCCACATCCGGCGCATCCTTGGGATCTACCGTCGACACATAGGCCTCCGCGGGAGCGGCGGTCCAGGGATCCTCGAGCTCTCCACATTCGATGGCCCGTCCCCACAGATTCTCATCGATGGAAAAGGGGTTCTTCTTTGTAAGGGACAGGTTGATACCTCGCTCGGCAAGGTAGTCGATCAACTCCGGGCGCGTCATATTCCAATCACGAGCCGGACCTAGTACGACTATTGTTGGGTCCAAGCAACGAGCCGACACATCTATCCGCACCTGATCGTTACCCTTGGCTGTGCACCCGTGCGCTATCGTTTTCGCACCGCGCTCACGAGCCAATTCCACCATCTTCTTTGATATGAGCGGGCGCGACAGCGCGGAATGAAGTGGATACCTGCCTTCGTAGAGGGCGTTGGCCTTCAAAGCGGGAAAGGCGAAGTCATGGAGGAATTCCTCCTTAGCATCGATAACCACCGAGTCGATCGCGCCGGCGCTTAATGCCCGTTGCCGGGAGGTTTCCAGGTCTTTCATGCGACCCACGTCGACCAATGCCGCTATGACCTCGTATCCATACTTCTCCTGAATGTAAGGTACCAAGGCGGACGTGTCGAGCCCTCCGGAATAGGCGAGTATGCACTTCTCTTTGCTCATGTGTTTCATCCTCCCAGCTGTTTAAGATATGCGCAGACGGCTTCCGCCGATTGCACGTCTTTGCTTACAACAATCACGGTGTCATCGCCGGCTACGCAGCCTAAAACCAGCTCATTCTCAAGATCATCAATGACCCTGCCCATGCCCGGAGCGGCCCCAGGATCGCATCTCACAACCACCAGATTCTGAGCCAGATTGATCCCCTTGCCGAACTCCTTGAGCATTCTTCCGCAGGCCACGGGAGGAGCCGGACGCTCCTCCGTAGAAGGCACGAATGCGTACCGGACCTGTCCACCGCGGTCTCTACCCTTTTGCAGGCCTATTTCCCGCAGATCACGGCTGATCGTGGCCTGAGTGACTTCGCACCCGGCCGCCGCCAGCTCATCCACCAATTCCCTCTGGTTGGTGATCGGCTTTTCACGGAGAATCCGCCGGATCAAATACTGCCGTTGTCGCTTATTCATATTCATCCGAGGTATCCCCAACCAAGAAGGCCATCAACGCCTTCTGCACATGCAGCCGGTTCTCGGCCTGGTCAAAGACGGCCGACTGCGGCCCATCAATGACCTCATCGGTGATCTCCTCTCCACGATGGGCGGGTAGACAATGCAGCACGATTGCGTCAGAACGAGCTCCGGCAAGAAGAGAACCGTTGAGTTGATAAGGACGCAACGCTTCGATTTTGCCTGCATCTTGATCTTGCCCCATGCTGATCCAAACGTCGGTGTAAAGAGCTGAAGCATCGGTGACGGCCGCTGCCGGATCCCGTTCCACCCATATCTTGGTCCCATTTGTCTCAGCGAGCGCGGATACCGCAGCCATCTTCTCCGCGGGCAGATCGCAGCCCTCGGGCACGCTGAGACAGAGGTCAATGCCTGTCAATGCGCATGCCTCGGCCAACGAGGCGGCGACATTGTTTCCATCTCCCAGATACACGATCTTGCGGCCTGCCACATCCACGAAGCGCTCACGAAATGTGAACACATCGGTGAGAGCCTGACATGGATGGTCATCATCAGTGAGAGCGTTGATGACGGGTACGGTAGCATGGGCTGCCAGATCCTCCACATCCATCCGGG
>CAZOJR010000202.1:0-4564 GCA_964580165.1 uncultured Gaiellales bacterium | reverse complement strand
TCGAAGCCGTGTGTGATGGCTTGCCCAACCCCGAAACTTCCTCGGAGCGGAGACCCAGATTGATGCTTACGGGTCCGGCTCTCGCCTTCAGTGACCACGACATACTGAAGATGACCGCTGCCGCAGGGGCCGACATTGTGGTTGAGGAGTTCTTCGAGGGCATTCGGGACTACTGGCATACCGTGGATATTGCCGGTAACCCTCTTGAGGCTCTGGCAAAGAGCTATTTGACCGGCAAAAGGCCGGCTGCGTTCATGAGAGGTGCGACGAGTAAGCGGGTAGATTTCGCGCTAGATCTGATCAGGGATTTCGACGTCCAGGGCGTGCTCTGGTATCAGCTCCTTGCCTGTGAGTTCTACGATGAAGAATCGTTTCTGTTTGAGAAGGTGCTGCGTGAACGGGGTATTCCCATGCTGCTCGTCGAATCCGACTACCACAACTTGGATGTGGGGCCGGTGAAGACCAGGCTGGAAGCCTTCGTCGAGATCATAGAAGGAGGGCCGGCCAATGCGTGAGCTGCTGGAGCTATGCGGATTCGATGAGCAGGAGAGCCAAGTTCAACTCCCCCGCATTCAAGAGACCTTCGCGAGGCTGGGAATAACCGAGGACGACATCGAGACCGGCAAAGAACGGCTCAACACCTACTACGACATGGACCTGCGGGGCGTCAGGAAGGTCATGGGGGTTCTCCTCAAAGACCTGGCCGACATCGTGCTGATGAGGGACGAGGGCGCGCGCAAAGTCATACACGCATGTATGGCTCCGGGGTTCGAAATTGTCGGCACGGTTATCAGAACGAACTCAAAGGATGTGGGATTCACCTACCCGAACTTCACATTCCTGGCGATCCTGGAAGGCATGTTTGGTAAGGCCACGCCGGTTTTTGAGGCGGCGGAGAAGCTGTGGTTGAGAGGCGGTGTCATGAGGCACTGCGGGATGGTCAAAACCAGAGTGGGGCTTATCAGCCTCGGCCTGCTACCGCGTCCGGATCTGACCGTAACCACGGGCTACAGTTGCGACACCAGTCCGAAGTCAAATGAGGTGATGGAGGCTGTTCTCGGCATACCCGCGTACTGTGTCGACACTACTCAGGACCGGCAGATGGACGAGTTCCCCGATGGGAGCCGGGCGACCACGTTAGCCGCGAAGGGTATGCGCAGGTTTGGTGATGTTCTCCGGCAGGAGACCGGCTTTGAGATCACCGATGACATGGTCTGGCGGGCTATCGAAGCCAGGAAGCCTTTCGGAGATGCCGTGGGTAGGGTCCTTGATGTGATCCGCCATAGCGACCCGCTGCCTCTCGCGTCGACCCACTTGAGTGTGATCGGTGCACTGGGCTCGATCCCGTTCAAAGAGAGCGACATTCCGACGGTGGTCGATGCGCTCGACACTTTGCACGGGGAACTGGAGGAGCGTGTCCGTGCGGGAGCGGGGGTTACTCCAAAGGGAGCACCGCGTCTTATGGTGTGCTGCCCCAACAACCATTCCGACCCCAGGTTCGAGCACCTGGCGAACCAGATGGGTTTGGCCATCGTGGCTTCCGATTTTGACTTCGCGTCGGAGCGCATGGAGCGTGGCGCGGGCGTGGTCGATCCGAACGATCCGTATGACGTGATCTGCCAGCATCTTCACTACGCTCCGGCTCAGTTCCTCGGAGCGAGAATCGCCATCACCCTGGATGCTTGCAGGCGTCTCGGCATTGATGGGGTTATCAACCACTATCACGTGGGCTGCAGGTTCATTGCGGGAGATGCAATCGCCGAGCGGGATGCGATCATCAGGGAACTCGACATCCCAGTGTTGATGTTCGAATGGGAGAGCTTCGACCCGCGTGCCTTCGACCACGAGCAGCACAGGGCGAAGTTGGAGGTATTCCGGTCTATGCTGGAGGCTGGTTCCAAGCACTGATTCGACGATCCGGCCGGGTCTGTGGGCCGAGACCGCGGGCTAAGACTGCGGGCCGGGTTCGTGGGCTGAGACCGCGGGGCGGCATCGCGACCCCGGCAACCCGTGCTGGCACCGTGCGCCGGCGCTCCGCTTGGCGTTCGCAGGGTAGGCCCTGGTCCGTAGCGGACGACCCCATCGGGAGTAGCCATGGGGCGCCCTGCTATTGACTCAGTGTATACACTCAGTGTATACTACCGGCATGAGTGTTTCATATGCGTTACTAGGGCTCCTAGAGCGGGAGCCGGACCATGGCAGCCACGGTTACGAGCTCAAACGGCAGTACGATCACTTCTTCGGGCGCGATAAGCCTCTACCCTACGGGCAGGTATATAGCACCTTGGGGCGCCTGGCCCGTGACGGTCGCATTCTGGAGATGGGCAGTGCCCACGGGGAGGGACCGGAACGCAGGCTGTATGTGATCACGG
The DNA here is from genome assembly GCA_964580165.1 of uncultured Gaiellales bacterium. GTDB lineage: Bacteria > Actinomycetota > Thermoleophilia > RBG-16-64-13 > RBG-16-64-13 > RBG-16-64-13. The sequence goes on along the minus strand of CAZOJR010000202.1, from coordinate 2,192 downwards.
AGCAGGGAGACCGGGAATTCACTACCTGGCTCATGTCACCCGAGAGGCCCGAAGCCCATCTCCAGAGCATCCTGGCCACGAAGATGACCCTAGCTCTTCTGCTCAACCGTCCAGCCGATGCTTATCTTGATTCTCAACGCCATGCCCATATGGAGCGGATGCGCGAGCTGACGGCCTTACGTCGCCCGGCCGCGCTGGTCGACCAACTTCTTATCGACCATGCCCTGTTTCATCTCGAAGCCGATCTGCGGTGGATCGATCTGACCACCAGCCGGCTCGATCACATAGCCAAGGAGTTGAAGCGATGACCCGGATAATGACCCAGATGGTGACCTCGATAACCCCGCGCTCGGCGGCGTCCCCGACCGGGGTACCGTTGCTCTCGTGTCGCGCGATCCGCCGCTCATTCGGTGCTACTCCGGCGCTGCGTGGCGCCTACTTTTCGGCTGCTGCGGGTGAGATTGTTGCCATCATGGGCCCGAGCGGATCGGGCAAGTCAACATTGCTTCACTGTCTGGCGGGAATCCTGGTGCCGGACGAAGGAGAGGTGTTCTTCTCCGGTCAACGTATCGACCAATTGTCGGAAACCCGGCGTAGCGAGCTGCGCCGGGAAAAATTTGGGTTTGTCTTTCAGTTTGGTCAGCTGGTTCCCGAACTGACGGCGGAGGAGAACGTGGCTCTGCCGCTGCTGCTTGCCAAGCGGCCGCGAGCGGAGGCTTTCGCCTGCGCCAGGCCCTGGTTTGGGCGGCTGGGAATCGACGGCCTCGAGGGGCGGCTGTCCAGCGAGCTTTCAGGGGGAGAGGCTCAAAGGGTGGCCCTTGCTCGAGCTCTGGTGAGTGAGCCGGAAATACTCTTTGCTGACGAGCCAACCGGATCGCTCGACTCTCTCACGGGAGAGCAGGTAATGAACCTAATTGTCGATACCGCCCGGGAACACGGAACAACTGTGATCTTGGTGACTCACGAGCCTCGGGTGGCAGCCTACGCTGATCGGGAAATCACAGTCCGTGATGGGCTGACGGCATGATTAGGCTCGGTCTTTATCTGTCGCTTCGCGGCACTAAAGAGGGGAAGGTACGGCTTATACTAACGACGCTGGGAGTGGCGCTTGCAGTCACCCTGCTGCTCTTCACCCTGGGAGGCTTCAATGGCCTCAAGGCAAGAGACGCGCATGGCGCCTGGTTGATCACAGGCTCGGAGAACATCCGGCCCAGTGTTGACGAGAGTAGCTCAGATCCACTCTGGTGGCGGCTTTCGTCCGACATGTTCGACGGGGAAGAGATAACTATTGTTGAGGTTGCCTCTACCGGCGCCGATTCGCCCTTGCTGCCGGGCCTTGACCGGCAGCCGCAACCCGGGGAGTTTTTCGTGTCGCCGGCGCTCGAGAAGTTACTGGCCGGGACCCCGGAAGATCTGCTGGGCGCCCGGTTCCCTGGAACTCTCGCCGGCGTTCTTGGCGATGCTGCTCTCAAGTCGCCGGTGTCGCTTGTCGCCGTTGTAGGAAGGTCTCCGGCGGAGATGGAGGCGTCGGGCGTCGCTACGCAGGTGCGTAGCATTGAGACCGCCCCTGTGGAACACGACTACACCGAATTCATGCGGGTGGTCTTGGGCATCGGTGCGATCGGGCTGATGTTGCCTGTGCTGGTGTTCGTGATCACTTCGACCCGCTTGGCTGCTGCTCGCCGGGAAGAACGGCTTGCTGCTCTCCATCTGGTGGGGGCGACTCCGGGCCAGGTAAATCTTATCGCGGGCGTAGAGGCGGCGCTGGCCGCGGTGGTGGGCACGATTCTGGGATTTGGGTTCTTCTTCGCCTTTCGCCCGCTCGTGGCTGGCATTCCATTCACAGGAGAGCCGTTCTTTACCTCTGACGTCGGTCTGGATTGGTGGGCGGCTGCCGGAGTAGCTGCCGGCGTACCGGCAGCGGCGGTCGCGGCGAGCATTTTTACTCTCCGCCGGGTGCACATATCGCCTCTCGGGGTTACTCGTAAGGCGCCCGCTCGTAGGCCGTCTGCCCTCAGGTTGCTGGCGCCGGTTGTTGCTTTGGGGCTGCTCTTCGCAGTTGGGCTGATAGACGATTCCAGTCTGGGCGTCTTTGCCGTGCTGGCGATATTTGCGGCCATAGCCATTGGAGTCATGGTCGCGGGACCGTGGCTTACATATATGGGTGGCCGGATTTTGGCTGCGGTTGCCCG
>CAZOJR010000201.1:0-4580 GCA_964580165.1 uncultured Gaiellales bacterium | reverse complement strand
GTAGATTGTGCCGTCGCTGTTCCACAACCCCAGTAAGGACGTCAACCCCGCAGTTGACAAGTCCGGATTCCCACTATTGTTTGAGGCCTGGGACCATAGTTCTGAAAGGCTTGCGGTCTCAGCGGGAACCGTCCAATGGCCGTCCGAATGTGTGGCGCCGCATGAGGACAACGAGATGGCGCCGACCACCAGAAGAAGAAACATGCCTACCCACAGGAAGCCCCTGCGGGACCGGACGTGGGTTTGAAGACCTGTTGGATACATCACTTGACTCCTCGATTTCGGCCGGACTTGGAAAACGCACTACCAGGTCGGGGCGAGTGGTGGCCGGAGAGAGGCCCGGCCACCACGCTTGGGCTGCCTTGATAACCGCGCCTGGCTATCTTGAGCTAAGCATTTCTACCAGACCGAATCATGGGTGAGCCATATCATGACCAAGTTGAAGATATTATTGACCGGGTAGTCGTTCCAAAACAACATGTCATAGTGCCAATTCACAGTACCAACTATCGACATCTTGCAGTACTCGCCCTGCACCACTTCTTCCACCATGGCAGACACTTGGGAGTTGTCCTGTATCGCTTGGTTGCCGTTGTAGTCAAACTTGTGTTGCCACTTGACGTTGTACCAGTTGAACCACGTGGAAATGCTAATGTCGTCGATCGGGTATGTGTAGCTTACCTCGACCCCACTAGTGGCAACATGGGGCGTTTAACTACTCCTAGAGTAACTCAAGGACGAAGCTGCCCTCGGTCATAGGCGACGAGAATCTCACCACCGTGTTGGTTCCATCCCCGGCAAGCTGGACGTATGTGGTTTCCCCCAGGACTCTGGCTCGGCCGCTGCCGAGTGTCACCCCAACTATCGTGACCACCTCGTCGCCGTCTTCGCAGCTCAGAAAGACGTAAAGCCTGCCGGCCTTCGTGGTGAAGTGAACCTGCCGGCCATCCGTGGTCACTGCCTCGGCGGTCTTCCACGGAGTAGTCCCGTATACCCCTTCAGCGTTCCTCCCCAGCCAACTCCCGAAGTTCGCAAGAATCTGCCGTTGCTCTTCAGGAATTCTGCCCGAACCGCCGGCAGGACCGACGTTCAGGAGCAGATTGCCGTTCTTGGACACGGCATCGATGAAGCTCGGGAGCAGGGTTTCGCCAAACGAATCATAGATATCGTTCTTCTTGTATCCGAAAGATTCCCCCATCCCCCGGGTCATCTCCCACTTGCGGATCTGTATGTCGGGGTACTGGCTGTACTCCGGAGTGATGAAGTCTGAGTGAGGAACGTCAGGCGGCCTGATGTTGTCCACGAAGGCGGGATCCCGACCGATTGCCAGCTTGATGAGCGCGTCGGTGAACTTCCGACCAACCCAGGTGCCGAGCAGCCTGTATTTGAGCGAGGGCGTCGTCCAACGATCGTTGATGACGCCGTCAGGCACCGCATTGTAGTAGTACGCAAAAAGGCTGAGCGCCCGCTCCTCTCCGGTGGGCCAGGAGATATCGTTCCACAGTACATCCGGCTTGTAGAGGTCGACGAGTTCACGCACTTGAGCGTCGGCGTAGTCGGCGTAGTCGTTGCCATGACTCAAGTAGGCGTAGTCGGCAATAGTGTGAACCACCCGTCGCTGGAAGGTCCAGTCCTGACCGCCGGAGTAGTAGACGCCGAACTTCATGCCATGGGCCCGCACTGCTTGCGCCAACTCTCCCACGAGGTCACGGTTGGTATGCCAGGCTGCGTGATGAGGATTCTCCACCCTCGTCGGCCACAGACAGAACCCGTCGGCGTACTTGGCCGTGAAGATCACGTAGCGAGCGCCCGCCTCTTCGAACAGTCGTGCCCACTCATCTGGGTCCCAACCAGCAAGCTCTTCCTCGAACATCGACATGAACGCCTCGTAGGGCAGGGCGCCGTAGGTCGCCTCGTGATGCTTGGCCGTCGGCGAATCTGGATCCTTCATTGCGTTCCAATAGTCCTCGGCGTAGGGACCCGCCGTCAGAAGGTGGTCGTAATCCCGTTTGATGATGTCGGTGAACCTGCCCTGCACCGCGAAGCCGGGCACAGAGTACAACCCCCAGTGGATCAGCACCCCGAACTTGGCATCCGCAAACCAAGCAGGGGCCAGCCGGGCGCTCAGCGAGACCCGGTCGCCGCGGTATGGCCCTCCTCCGCCGCGGGCTTTCGCCGCGTCCCTCCGTTTGCGCACCCAAACCAGCAAGCGCCGAGCCATCGCACCTCCCTCATTTTCTGACCATCCGGCCGATCAGGTCAGCCAGAGCGTGCGATTCCAACGCCGGGTCTCTAGGCGGGCTGACCCGCCAGGCCACCACCTGAGCGTCGAGCATCGCCTGTATGGCCATGGCCGCTATGCGGCAGTCGAAGGCCGCGAATGAATCTGTCGCTTGGCCAACTCGCAGGATTCCCTCGATGGCCTGAAGTGCCGCCTGTCGCCAAGGAGCGGCCAAACCAGGGCGCCCCAAGCTCCGCCAATGATCGCCGACTTCCAGGAGTGCCGCCATTTGCTCTGTGTGTTCGCCGGCATACTTGAGGACACTCATGACCAGCGTCCTTAAATCGTCGGCCGCCGAAGCCTCATCAACAGGAGCGGAAACCCAGGCCGCGAAGTCGACCATGATCTTCTCGACCGCCGCAGCCATCAGGTCGTCTCGCTGAGGAAAGTGGTAGGAGATCAAACCCTTGCTGATTCCCAATTCCCTCGCCACGCCGCCGAAGGTTACCGCGTTAAAGTCGAGTTCGGACAACTGGCGAATGACGCATTCAAGGATGCGGTCGCGCTGAGCCGTGCCTGCCGAATTAGTACGCACGTACTAACTTTACCCAAGTGCGACTCTCAAAGTCAAGGTGGCAGCGGGAATCGTGGAGCATGATCTCGCGATCCTCATACATGCATGACAAGAGGACTGCAGTCACCACAACGTATCTGCGGCGGTCAGAGGGTCAGGAAGATCATGGTTGGGGACGAGTGGCGAAGGCGATAGGATTATGCGAGCTTCCCGCCCCATGAATCGCTTGGATAGGCAGGAACGAACGGCTTTGTTCTGGGGGTTCCTACCAACCACAAAGGAGATAACCATATGTCAGAGAATCGGAGCAAGACCGACTGGCGCGACCCGGCCGTAGTGGCCGCCGACGTCTACAAGCCGCTCCTTGAGAACGACCGGGTGCGAGTGCTCGACGTTCGGCTCATGCCCAGTCAAGAGGCACCCATGCACAACCATCCCGATCATGTGCTTTACGTCATCACCGACTGCACCTTCATGATCACCCGGCCCGACGGCCGCTCTTACGAACTTGCGCTTGAGGCCGGACAGGTGCTCTGGAGTGGCGCCGAGGCGCACGCCGCCAAGAACATAGGGACCACCGAGACGCACACGCTGGCGATAGAACTAAAGGGCTAACGCGGCTTCGGCTCCTGAATCACAGCTCTCTGCAACAGATCGCGTGCCGGCTCTCGGCAGAGTCGCCCTCAAATCAAGCGGTCACCCTGATGTTGTCGATGAGCCGGACATCGCCAAACCTTACGGCCAGCGCAATAAGACACTCGCCCTCCAGCCTCGTGACCGGGGTCAGGTCGTCCGCGCGTACTATCTCGACGTATTCGATCTCGCCTAGAGGCGCCTCCGCCAAGATCGACCGGACGTCCACATCAACTGCAGCAGCATTTAACTCACCGTCCTTGACTCGTCTGGCAGCCACACTCAGGGCGCGAAAGAGCACGGGAGCCTGAGCCCGCTCATCCGGTTTCAGGCGCGTATTGCGTGAACTCATGGCCAGGCCGTCAGCCTCGCGCACGGTGGGACAGGAGACAATCTTCACCCGCATATCGAGATCGCGAACCATGCGTGTAATCACGGCGAGCTGCTGGGCATCCTTCTCCCCAAAGTACGCTCGGTCCGGGGCGCATGAGTTGAGGAGTTTGGTAACTACCGTGCAAACCCCCCGGAAATGACCGGGACGCGCGCGGCCGCAGAGCCCGGCCGCCAAGCCTCCCACGACCTCCACCCACGTGCAGTATCCTTCGGGGTACATCTCCTTCTCCGAGGGGGCGAAGATCAGATGGGCTCCAGCTTCTTCGCACATTTCACGATCTCGCCGGAGATCCCGCGGGTAACGCTCAAGATCCTCGTTTGCTCCAAATTGCGCCGGGTTAACGAAGATCGATACCACAGCGAAGTCGCCGGCCGAACGCGCAGCGCGGATCAGAGATAGATGCCCCGCATGCAGGGCCCCCATAGTGGGAATCAACCCAATTGGGATCCCCTTGCCCCGAATTTCATCCACGGTCTCCCGCAACTCCGCGATCGTGCCCAGACAGTGAATGCTGCCCGTCACCTGCCACCGTCCACGGAAGAACCGAGTGCGCCGTTACTCTCCGCCAAACCGGACCCGCTATTCCCATGGGCCAAGTCGGCCACCGACGGCACTCCGGGCAATCCCGACGCGGCCCGCACAGCACGCCGGATGCTGAGCGCAACCGCCTCCGCCGCGGCCGCTCCCACCTGGAAGACACTGCTCTTTCGAGCCCCGGTGGCCAGCACAAAGACACAATCTCCATCCACCGGAGTGTG
>CAZOJR010000200.1:0-4595 GCA_964580165.1 uncultured Gaiellales bacterium | reverse complement strand
GTGCGCTAGGGAACAGCGCTAACGCGACGCCCGGATCTGTTGGGAACAACCCGGCCGGATCGTGCCTGTTACCGTATAAGCGCGCAAATTAATGCGCACATCTCTCCTCTGGTAGCCGGCGCCATGAAATCGTAGTCGGGGCCCATACCTTCCAGTCCATCCAGCAGACCAGCGTAGGCGGCAGCACGCGCATACGGGTAGTGCACATCGGAGAATACTGGGAAGGGTGTTGTATAGCTGGCCGGAGGTTCCGCTAGGTCTGCTGCACGAACCACCATAGTGATCATCTGCGCCCGCGTGAGCGTTCGGTACGGTGAGAAATGCGTGGAGTCGGTACCGTTGGTGATGCCGTATGCATACGCTACCGCTACATAGTAGTAGGGATAGAAAGGATCACTCCCCGTCTGAGCAGCAACGTCCCCAAAGGGACATGTCTCTGCGCCGGTCACAGAAAGGTCGAGACCACGCACGATTACCTTCGCGAACTGTTGGCGCATAAGCGTACCTTGGGGAACGAACAGTCCGCTGCCGCTGCCGGATACGATCCCCAGTGAGGCCAAGTAGTCGATCTCGTCCCAATAGGGAGTGGTCGCCTCTGAGACGTCGGCAAAGTACGGCTCGGTGGTAGTAGTCGTAGACGGCTGCGTCGTGCTGGTCGTACTCGATGGATCGGTTGTTGTGGTGGTTGTTGTGCTGGTGGTCGTCGTGGATGTCGTTGATGTCGTCGTTGTTGTAGTTGTGGTGGTGGTCGATGTAGTGGTGGTGGTTCCACCCCCAGCCGCCTCGGCAACCGCTTCATCAGCATCAAGCAATCCCCATCCAAACTCGCTATCCCAACCGCTTGCGCCCAGATCATCGGCCGTCTGGTTGATAATCAACGTGATCTCGTCCGGAGTGAGAGTGGGATCAACCGACAACATCAGCGCCACCGCTCCCGCCACCAACGGAGTTGAGAGCGAAGTTCCGTTCCAGGAGCTGTATCTGCTGCCCGAACCATCGGAGAAGCTGATTATGCTCTCGCCAGGAGCCATGATATCCAGCTCGGCTCCTGTATTCGACCCCTTCCCGGTGGTGCTTGTCCATCTGCTATCGCTCCGGTTAGTAGCGCCCACGGCGACAACTCCATCGCATGCGGCTGGGTATGAAATAGAACTCACACCATCGTTGCCGGCAGCCGCAACGATCACTACTCCGCGCGACAACGCGTATCCCACCGCCGTGCTCAGAGTGCGGGTGGAATCAGGGCCCGCAAAACTGATATTGATGACGTCGGCTCCGTTATTCACCGCGTACTCGATAGCCCGAGCAAGAGTGGTGGTGTCGGATTCACCTGCTTCAGATATCTTCACCGGCATGATCTTGACGCCCCAAGCCGCTCCGGCGATGGCCTGACCGTTGTTACCCTGAGCGAGCGCTACCCCGGCTATCGAAGTTCCATGACCATGATTGTCCTGGCACGCAGACCACGCCGAGCTACCGGTGATAGCGTTGTATGGTGAGACTATACGTCCCGAGAAATCTGCTATGTCCTGGCCAATTCCCGTATCGAGTACGGCTACCGTTACGTCTCCTGCTCCCGTGGTGATATCCCATGCCAAGGGAAATCCCGTGCGGGGAAACCCCCACTGACCTATCGATGTGTACCCACCGGCTGCATATAGAGGATCGTTCGGCGCCAAACACGCCTGCAGGGGGCGACTCACTTCGGCCCACAGCACTCCCGGCATCAAGCGCAGAACCCGGGCGGCCTCTTCGAGATCGATATCCTCCGCAGTCCCGAGCAGAGTGGAAGAAGCAGGCGCCAAAATCCGGATGTCCAGACTATCGAGCTGGCCGGACTCCTTCAGCTCAAGTCCAAGGCTGTCAATATCCGCCGTATTGAGCGACGCCCAGCCTTGTGCCACCGTTAGAGTGCCATCAGTCTTTGATACCAGGTCTGCACCCGGCGCCAGTTTGACCGTGATACTCCCCGTGACAGTCGATACCGTTTGAGAGACAGCAGAAAGCCCGCTTGCGCAGGCCGGCTGATGACCAGCCACCGGTCCGAGCACGAGCAACATGCCCAAGCAGAACATGGCACAGATAGCAGCCGCAATACGTGATAGACGGCGAGCGGACGGCGAGCGGACGGCGAGCGGACGACCGCAGTGGCTCTTATAGGGGCAACATTTGTTCAGCTTGGTCTCCAAATCCGCTGGAAGGCGTCGGCGTATTGTAGTCCATTTGCCGATGTTCTTTGTGTTCCAGGGCATCGGGATACCGAGCTGGTTAATCCATAATCCATGGGCTCCACGCCGCTGGACACAGAAAGACCGGGGCTGTTAACTGCGGCAACCAATCGCGGTTCGTACTCGAAGGTGTCTCCCGACACCCACTGCGCAGCCCCCACTGGCGCTTTGTAGACGTTCTCGTGCGGGCGTTTGCTTTTGTTGAGATCGTTCGTGTCAATTGAGGCAGTGAAGTCAATCAGCCCCAGGCACGTTTCGAGATTGGTACTTGAGAGTCGCGCGACGATCTCGCTTCGGCTATCAATATTTGTAACCCTTTTCAGCGCATCGACCGCCCATTCGAACTTGGCATATTGCGCAATCGGAGCAATCCACTGATCGCCCGTCTTGCTCATGTAGTCGCGCGCCAGTTCCTGAGACGTCTTGCCCGTAATGGAATCTTTATAGGGCCAGCCGGGCTGCCAATAGCTCTCTGCGATGGTGTTCCGAGCCGTAGGACCTATGGCCTCTATCGCGTGGGGCAGAAGCAGTGCCTCTCCCACGGCCACCGTTTTCGGTCGGTACTCCAGCTCCATACACTGTTGCCAGAAGTCAATGAACTCTCTCGTGGTCATGGCGCCACTACAGATTTCACACCCAGCCTTCTTAAACTCTGAAATCTGAAGAGAGAAGTCGCTGCTGCCCGCCGGATAGGGACCGGGTGATACAATTTCGTACCCCGCGGCCAGCGTCGCCACGGGGAGGCCGGCGGCTTCGTCCGCCCAAACCAAGCCATTCGCGTCGTCGGCAAACATCAGACCCACCTTTTTATTGGTCTCCACACGGTCCCACGTTGCCACGAAGTTTGCCGCGATGTCCTCCAGCCCGATGGCGTGCGCGTAAGTCCACGTGAATGGCTTGCTGGTTTCTCCTCCCCGACCGAAGACAAACGGCCGCCACTGAACAAAACTACAAATGCACGGGCATCCCAGATCTTCCGCTTGATCGGCCACAGGATTCACCAGAGCTATCCCGCCGGAGCACATGATTAGATCGACTCGGTTCTCAGATATCAGACGGGCGGCCAGCCTACCCGCCTGTTCGGGATCAGAGCGGCAATCCTCGCTCACGAAGGTGAACTTGTGCACCTTACCATCACCACACAGCACACCGTCGGCGACGGCTTCCAAGGCGAAAGCGGTCCACCAGTCATCGGCCTTGCCCCACAGAGCCAGCGGTCCGCTCCTAGCTGAGACAATGCCCAACTTGATGTCCCGGCCGGTCACAGGACCCGCGCTAACCGTGGTCGATGTAGTGCCAGTCACTGTCGTAGTGCTCCGGCCTGGGTGGATCGTGGCTGTTGTGTTGGTGGCCTGCTGACTACCGCTGCAACCCGCGAGGAGGCCGCCGAGACCGGCGCCGAGGCCCGCGATAACGCCAGCAGCCGCACCGGCCATCTTCAAGAATTCGCGACGACTGATACTGCTGGTTCGCGCCGCACTCGACTCATCGGCATAGGTTTCTTCGTCGCTGTCTTGCATCACATTGCTCCTCGGCTGCAATCTGACCGGGCACATCCTTCAACCACTCCACGCCCGCGTTCAGATTACTTCAACACGGGCATATCTCTCAACCTAGCAGGCCGCTCGTCGATCCGGCTCCCTGTACGCTTTCTTACGGCATTCTTATCTCGATGCAGCTATACTCCCTTGTCACCGTCTCGGAACAACATAGTGAGGTGCTCGTGATCAAGAGAGTCCTTGTCGCCGTGTTCATACTCGCCGCTGCTGCCGGAACAATGTTGGGCTGCGGTGGCGACATGCCTGATGACGCCGTAGCCAAAGTCGGCGATGTCCTTATCAAGGAAGATACCTTCGATAAGCGAGTAGAGGAATTCGCCGCTCAGTACGGTGTCGCCGACGAAGAAACCGATCCAGATACCTGGAAGGCCTTCGAGGCTGATGTTTTAGACTACCTCATCACCTACGAGATGGCCTTGCAGAAGGCCGAGGAATATGACGTGACGGTGACCGATGACGAGGTCCAAGAGGAGATCGACCTTATCATCACTAGCTACTACGACGGCGACGAAGACGCCTTCAATGAGGATTTGGCCACATCAAACATGACCCTGGACCAGCTCAAATCCAATTACCGGGAATCCATGCTGATGCAGAAGGTCTACGAGAAGGTGACCGAGGATATCACTGAGGTTCCTGACGATGAGATAGCTGCCTACTACGAAGAAAACAAGGAGTCGTATTGGGTCGAGGAGACCCGTACTACCCGGCATATCCTGATCGCGCCGGGAAACGATGACGATGACGCAGAGACCTCTACGAGTGATTCCACCACCACAACCGAGATCAGTGACGCGGATTGGGACGC
>CAZOJR010000199.1:650-4612 GCA_964580165.1 uncultured Gaiellales bacterium | reverse complement strand
TGTACTCCTCGCGATGGAGATCGTAGTAGTCATAGAATTCTAGTTCGGCGCGGTAGGTCTCGCCGGTCTCGGTGTCGTACAGACGGTCGTAGCCAAGTGTGGCATCACTGCGCTTCTGCGAAAGCGCATCATAGGTGCGCTGCCGCGAATGCCAGGCTTGGTTGTAGGAATCGTAGGCCGCAGCCAGGGTATTGCCCACTGCGATGGCCACCTCGGTCTCCCACGCGCTCTGCGCCACACCCTGCTGGATGTACTCGTCGGTATAGCGGAAGGTGGCCAACGACTGGGCCAGGATGTCCTCCAACTGGGCGAACTCATCCGCCGGCGCGGTAATCCCAGTGATGGCATACACATAGTAGAAGCCCGCATCCACCCCATACATGGGACTGGACATAGCGTCGACCACGGTCGCGGCGAGCAGACCTTCACAGGGCAAGCCGCCCTGAGCGAAGAGGGTTCTCACGATGGAGTCGTCCATTGCCACCTGCGCCATTCCCGAACCTCGCGGAGCAGTCTCCACTATTTCGAGGTCGGCGAGGCTGGGGAAGGGATGATTGATCCCGTTGCTCACGGCAAAAGTCGCGAATTCATCGAATGTGTGAAAGAAGCCCTCTGTCGACGGCGTGTAGAGCACCGGCGCGGTTGCGTAGATCTGGGAGTCGCCCGTGAAACCGCCGTCCCGCAGATACTGCCTCCAAGCGTTCCGTCCTTCCTCGCTCTTCATGAAGGGGTGCATCTTGCCGTAGAAGAAGACCTGTCTGCTCGGTTTCTCCGGGTCATAGAGGCGAAAACCCAATGTTTCGTACTCGCCCACTGCCTCGAGGGCCCAGTCTTGGGGTACCTGTATGGTAAAGGCTGTGGTCTGATAACCGACCAGGCTGATATCAAGCGCCTTGGCAGGCTGGATGTTCAGCGCCGTGCCGGTGTCCGCCGTTTCGGGTGTTCCGAGGGTGGACTTTCCAGCCGTATCCTGGGAGATGCCGCTTGTCACAGTTGGTTGTATCTGGCTGTCATCGGTGCCCAGAGAACTGCCCGGGGAGCCGGAGCAGCCCATGCCTGCGAACAACAGCGCACACGCCGCGATGCCGGTGGCCAGTAGGTTCACCCAGGTGGATGGCCTCATGTCGTCTCCCTTGTCGATGCCCTGATCTACCGGAGATATCGACGGGGCCTCCGGGGAGCTTAAACAGAGATCGCGCAACTGCAGTTGCCTGTGGCATCGTGGCGCAGGGCGTCCGACCGCCGGTCAAACGCTGTTCATGGGAATTCCGCGCTTGGTCTGGCTTTCATCACGTACGATTGCCCATACAGTGGACGGGGAATCAGTTGACTTTAGGTCTGGGGAATTACATGACGTTCGGCAGATCGACGTCATGGACTTGCGGCATAATTGAATAGTCGTCAGTGAAAGTATGCTTTGCTCAAACCCACCGACATGGCGAGGGAACGAATGAACAAGGTGCAGTTGAAAGTCAATGGCATCTTACATCAGGTCATCACCGGCCCCGATCTCACACTGCTCGACTTCCTAAGAGAACAGCTCAATCTCACGGGGGTCAAACAGTCCTGCGACAAGAAGGGTCAATGTGGCGCCTGCACGGTAATCGTGGACGGCAAAGCGGTGCGGTCGTGCCTAGTCAAGGTGGCCAAACTGGACGGAGCGGATGTCATCACAGTGGAGGGGCTGGGAACTCCCGACAACCCCCATTTGATCCAAGAGGCATTCGTTCTTTCTGGCGCCGTTCAGTGTGGATTCTGCATCCCTGGCATGATTATGGCCACCAAGGCTCTGCTGGACACGAACGCCGATCCTTCAACCGAGGAGATCAAGAAGGCTCTGCGTCACAATCTTTGCCGTTGCACCGGCTACGCGAAGATCATTGACGCGGTTAAACTTGCCGGCCGCTTTTTGCGCGGTGAGATTACTCCCGACGAGGTGCGCCCGGATCCGGATGGTCCCAAGATCGGTGTATCCCATCCACGGCCTTCAGCAATGAGTAAGGCCTGCGGAGTGGCCAAGTTCACCGCCGATATCGTTGTTCCTGGCGCACTGGAACTGGCAGGTGTGAGAAGCCCCCATCATCACGCGAGGATTCTCAGTGTCGACACCTCGGTGGCCGAGAAGATGCCGGGCGTTGTGGGCGTCATCACGGCGAAGGATGTCAAGGGCACCAACCGGCTCAAGTACGTCGTAGCCGACCGGCCGATTCTCTGCGAAGACCGAGTTCGCTACATCGGTGATCCTGTGGCCGCCGTAGCCGCTCTCACGCGTGAGCAGGCCATCGCGGCCGCGGCGGCCGTGGAAGTAAACTACGAGATCCTGCCGGCGCTAGATACGTTTGAGAAGACGATGGCGGACGATGCCATCAAAATCCATGAAGACCGACCCAACATCTGTTTCCAACAGCCGGTGCTCAAGGGAGATCCTGAACGGGCCTTTGCCGAATCCGCTGCTATAGTCGAAGCCCGTTTTACCACGCAAACCAACCATCAAGCGCCTCTGGAGCCCGAGCCCTGCGTCGCTTATCTAGAAGGCGAGGGTGATGACGCGCAGCTTGTGGTCATCGGGCGGAGCATCAATATCCACAAGCATCTGCAGATGCTTCAAGAAGGCACGGGCTGGGAGAACATGCGCTACGAGGAGGCGTTTACCGGAGGGCAGTTCGGTATCAAGCTGGACATCACCTCTGAAGGGATCGCGGCTGTGGCGGCTCTACACTTCCAGAGGCCGGTTCGGTATATCCCGAGCCTGGTCGAAGCGATGCAGATGACCTCCAAGCGCCATGCCTTCGACATGCAGGTCAAGCTTGGCGCCGACGCCCAAGGCCGGATCACCGCATACAAGAACCACTTTATAGCCGACAGCGGGGCCTATTTCTCGAACAGCGATGTGACAACGTTACGAGCGCTACATATGCTTTCGGGCTCTTACTACATCCCCAATATCGATGCACACGACACCGTGGTATACACGAACAACCCGTGGACATCCGCCGCCCGGGGAGCCGGGCCGCCGCAGGTCAACTACGCGTTGGAAAGCGCCATGGACATGCTGGCCCGCAAGCTGGGCATCGATCCCCTCGAGTTTCGCGTGCTCAATGTGCTTGTTCCGGGACAAAGCAAAGCGACCGGGCATATAGTTGAGGAGTGGCCGTTGCCGGGTCTCTTTGAAGCGATTAGACCGCATTACGAGCGTGCTCGCCGCGATGCTGCGTCTCATGTCAATCCTGAAACCCGGCGCGGTGTGGGATTGGGCACTGGCTCCTTCGGAATCGGGTCGGCGGGCGATCAGGCAACCGTATCGGTGGAACTGGATCCAGATGATGGAGTGACCGTCTATGGGGCGGTGGCCGACCCGGGCGAAGGCAACGATTCAATGCTCTCCCAGATTACGGCTGATCTGATGGGCCTGCCGCTCGACAAGGTGCGGCTTGTTACTCGCGACACCGATCACACTGCCGCTAGCGGACCCGCGGCGGCCAGTAGGCTGACCTACATGGCAGGTGGAGCGCTTGTGGATGCGCTGGAGCAGTTGAAAGCGGCTATGGCGCAAGCGGGGGCAACCAACTACCAACAATTGAAGCAGGCCGGTGTGAAGACCCGCTACCTGGGTTCAAAGAAGACCGGCTATTCTGGTCCTCTCGATCCCGCGACAGGGCAGGGTCCTTCGTTCGAATCTCAGGTACACGCTGTGCAACTCGCGGAGCTGGAGGTTAACACCCGGTCTGGAGCGGTGACCGTTTTGAAGATGACAACTGCGGTTGATGCAGGCGTTGTCATACATCCTCTGAATCTTATCGGCCAGCTCGAGGGAGGCATGGACATGGGCGTTGGCTACGCCCTTCGCGAAATCTATGTTGCCGGCCAGACCAAGGACTGGGCAACCTTTAAGTTTCCCACTACCCGCACTGCCTTCGATATGGAAGTGATTGTCCGGGAGACGCCGCGAAAATACGGCACCG
>CAZOJR010000199.1:0-640 GCA_964580165.1 uncultured Gaiellales bacterium | reverse complement strand
TAGGATCGGTGGGGGTAGGCGAAATGACCATGGTTCCGACGGCTCCCGCTGTAATGAATGCCATCGAGGATGCCGTGGGGATCCGCATCACCGATCTACCGGCGACACCAGATAAGATCAAGGCTGCGCTTGCTGCCAGGGAGTGAGGACTCTTGGCCGGTACCACGTTGATTCCTTGTCTGTGCCGATGGACGCCGTAGATTATTCTGTGTTATCGGGTCCCGAGTTCCGTCTTGTGGCCGGCAGACGGATTCTCTTTGACCACGAGGGCTTCCTGTGGCAGGCCGATGATTGGAGTGAAGAGGTGGCTGAAGCGCTGGCGCTGGAAGCCGGCGTGCCGGAGCTTGACCAAGCTCAGTGGCGGGTTATACGTTTTCTTCGTGAGTTTTACTTCGAGTACGGCAGGTCTCCACTCAACCGTAGGATTGTTGAGGGTGTGGGGATGAGCCTCCTGGAGATAGAGCGTCTCTTCCCGGGCGGGATACGCTACGGGGCCAAACTCATAGCGGGTTTGCCGAATCCCAAGCGCTGCATATGATGCCGAACGCAACAGACAAGCGGTTGATCTACCTGGACAACGCAGCCACCTCGTTTCCCAAGTCGAAGGAGGTGCTGGATCAGGCGGTCCAAGTGTACAGGC
>CAZOJR010000198.1:2984-4624 GCA_964580165.1 uncultured Gaiellales bacterium | reverse complement strand
TCGCCTCCCGGTCTGAAGATACCCAAGGCCCCCGTGTAGACATCTCGGGGTTCCGTCTCAAGCGCTGCGATGATTTCCATAGTGTGGTGCTTCGGCGCTCCGGTGATCGACGCTCCGGGGAAGACGGCCCGCATGATGTCCTGCAGGCTCGTGCGATGGTGTACTTGGCCTGTCACGGTGCTCACCATTTGCCACACGGTTCTATATGGCTCGACGGCATAGAGCGTAGGTACGCTCACGGTGCCCGTCCGGCATACCCTTCCAAGATCGTTTCGCACCATATCGACGATCATGAGGTTCTCGGCCCGTTCTTTTTCTGTCTCAGCCAGTTCATAAGCCAGGGCGACGTCTTCTGCATGATTGGCCGCTCGAGGCCGGGTACCCTTCATCGGACGGCTTTCGAGACGGTTGCCGTCGCGGCGAAGGAACATCTCGGGTGAGAGGCTGATGATCTGAGCATCGCCAAGGTCGAGATACGCGGCGTAAGGCACCGGCTGGCGTACCAGCAAGGCAAGAAAGTAATCCAAGGGATCGACGGTCCCCGCAGCTAGATCGTAATACCCTCTAACCGTGTAGTTGACCTGGTAGGTATCACCGGCCGCGATGAACTCGCGAACGCGTCGTATGGCGTGTACATACTCATCGCGCGAAACGCTCAGTTGCGGTTTGACTCCGGCGAGCGCATCCGCGACCCTGGAGACATCGAGACCGTTCAGGTGCCGGTGCCACTCTCCGGCCGGGATCAACACCGCCGATCCGGGTTTGTAGACTCCCATCCAGGCAAGCGGCAGCGCGCCGGGAGCCGGGTCGCGCACCGTGAGTCCGAATGCGGCCCCTGCCTCGTATGAGAGATAGCCGGCCACGAACCTGCCCTGGCTTTGCTCAAGCTCCACGTTATTCAACAAGATGGGAACTTCCTCGGGTGTGGTTGCCAACAAGACGCGGCAGGGCTCTGAGAGTGCAAGTGCCGTTTCGTGTGGCAGCCAGGCGCCTCCGCCCGCGAAAATGGCGGTGCCGGTTCCTCGGGGAAGCGTGATGGTCATCTCCGGGCCGGGCCCTGCAGACCTTCTAGCTTCTACGAGGCGTAGCCCGCGAAGCCCTCGACCACTGTCTGGGTCTTGGGGATTCCCAATTCTTTCATGATCCTCTCCATGGCGGTGATCATGGGCGGCGGACCGACGATATAGTAGATCCAGGCAGTCGGATCGCCCAATTCGAACCGCACGATGTTGGTGGTGATGAATCCTTGGTGCCCATCCCAAGCGTCGCTCGGATTGGTGATGACGTGCACTATCCGCAGTCCGGGAATGGTCTGGGAGAAGTGGTCAAGTTCCCCCTTGTAGATGATCCCGTCCTCAGTCATGCTTCCGTAAATGAGGACGAGCTCTTGTCCCTCGATCCTGCCGGCTCCCCTTGTTTCGACCAGGTGGCGCAGCATGCTTCGCACGGGAGTGATCCCAATGCCTCCGGTGAGAAGGGCGATCTTCGGTGCGTCGTATCTGAAGAGGAACTTGCCGAGCGGACCCTCAAACCGTGCTTCTCCGCCTAGAGGCAGTGCGTCGAGCGCATTCTTGAAGTCAGAACCCGTCAGCCGGGTAGTCACCTCCAGATGCTTCTCTTGGGGTGAGTCACAGTGGCTG
>CAZOJR010000198.1:0-2974 GCA_964580165.1 uncultured Gaiellales bacterium | reverse complement strand
AAACTGCCCCGGCTCGAACACGTAATCCGGCGGGCGCGAGAAGCGAAAGCTGGTAGTGTCGGAGCTTCTCTGTACCTTCTCCAGCAGAGTGCCGGTGAACATCATGGATGTCATCGACGACGACCTCCTGTGTTTGTGAGCGAAAGCAGCTGTCCGCAGGATAGAATAGCAGCCGCCCCCAATTCGAGGAGTAGTGAGTAAGGCTTGAGTACGCACAGAGTACGCACGCGCCAATGAGTACGCATGCGCGAACGGGCGTGCGCGCGCCAATGGGCACAGGTGCCGTTCCGGCAGTTGGCGCGCCGGTAGTTGCGGCCCGCTGCGCTGACTATGAGATTGATACCGTTCGAGCTGCTCTACGGGAAGTACTTGCTCCGCTGGGGGGCATGGGTGCTTTTGTAAAGCCGAGGGAGCGGATCGCGCTGAAACCCAATATTCTCATGGGCTCGTCTCCCGAAGATGCCATTGCCACTCACCCGGTCGTGGTGGGAGCGGTGGCTCTGGCCGTGAAAGAAGCGGGTGCGCACCCCGTGGTGGTAGAAAGCCCTGGCACCGGGGTGGCGCATGCTCGTCTGCCGATCCAGCGAGCCTTTCGCAAGGCGGGTTATCTGGAGGCAGCCCGGCGTTTCGGCTTTGAGATCAGCTTGGATACCGACTGGGAGATGGTTTCAAATCCCGAGGGCCATCTGGCCAAACGCTTGGAAGTAATCAATCCCATAATGCGTGCGGACGGAGTCATCAACCTGCCCAAGTTCAAGACCCATATGTTCATGATTTTTACGGGAGCAACCAAGAATCTGTTTGGGGTAATACCAGGACTTAACAAGGCTGCCTACCACGCCCGGCTGGATGATCCACGCCGTTTCGCAGATATGCTTCTGGATGTGGCCTACTTTGTGCGCCCCCGTCTCAATATCGTCGATGGAATCCTGGGTATGGAGGGAGATGGTCCGGGGACGAGCGGACGGCCACGGCACCTTGGCCTTCTGCTGGCGGGCGCGGATCCTGTGGCCGTGGACGTGGCATGTTGCCGTGTCGTGGGTATTGACACGGGGGTCGTACCGGTGCTGGCTGCCGCCCGGGAACGGGGTTTGTGGAGCGGGCGGGAGGCTGACGTGGACACGCTGGGAGTGCCGGTCGCTGCGGTCCGCGTCAAGGGCTTCGCCATGCCTGGTAGCTACAGCGGAATGGGCATAGGGCGGGTGGGACCCCTTGACGGCCTATTGCGGCCGGTGTTGCGGCGCTTCAATCGCGTTCCCCGTCCCAAGGTGGGTCGCTGTACTCTCTGTGCGATATGCGAGGGATCCTGTCCGGACAAGGCCATTGTCATGGACAGAGAGGCCCGGGTTGCCAGGGTGGACGATTCACTTTGCATCCGCTGCTACTGCTGCCATGAGGTCTGTCCCTCAGCTGCGATAGACCTCGAATTCACCGGTGCCGGTCGTGTGCTTCACCGGCTCAACCTGGTGTGATGAGCGACGCTGATTGCAGACGGCACAGCGAGGGTGGCCGGGAACCCGCTCGCCTCGAGACCGGGATCCGGCTGGTGGCCCTTGACCTTGATGGGGTGGTGTGGCGGGGCGACCGTATGCTTCCCGGTGTCTCCGAGGCGCTCGAAGACGTGATCGGCCGTGGTCTGGATCTGCGCTACGTGAGCAACAACTCAACCGCGCATCGGGAGACCGTCTCGGAGCGGCTCAAGCAGATGGGTCTGCCGGCTGGGGCTGAACGGGTTCTAACCTCTGGGTTTGTGACCGGCAGATGGCTGGGGGAGCGTTTGTCAGCGGATGCGCCGGTTATGGTCATCGGCGAAGAGGGGCTCCTGCGCGAACTCTGGGAGGCGGGACTCCAGGCCTATCACGCGCGGGACGCGGCGGCGGAATCTATAACCCCGGCGGCTGTGGTGGTGGGCATGGATCGGTCTTTCACGTACCAGACTTTGGCCGCGGCGCAGGCGGCTGTCAGAGGCGGGGCGCTGTTTGTTGCCACGAATCGAGACATTACCTTCCCCACCCCCGACGGTCTTGTGCCGGGAGCCGGCGCGATCGTGGCCGCACTGGCAACCGCGGCCGAGAAGGAGCCGGTGCTCATGGGCAAACCCGGCCTCGCTCTGGCGGAGACATTGGCGTCGGTGACGGGAGTTGTGGCCGCCGAGACATTGTTCATAGGGGATAGACTGAGCACCGATATTGCCATGGGCCGGGCTGCGGGGATGATTACGGCCTTGGTGTTGACCGGCGTCACGACTGAGGATCAACTACGGCGCGCACAGGTTGGGGATACATCCACGTGTGATGGTGCCGGGTTCGCGGGCGGCGAAAACGGATCGGCGGATAAGGGCGCCGGCGGGGCTGCAACGACAGACAACGGGGCTGTAACGGCGGGTGCGGATGGGCGGCACTGCCTGCCCGATCATGTACTTGCCGACCTGCGGCAACTGCCGCGGCTGGTAGACGAACTGCTGAGACACTAGTAGCCTGTTGGTGCGGACTGATAGGACAGGTATGGAGTGGAGAAGGGTGGTGCTCGCATGACAGACTTCAACCGAGACAGTTGTGGTCCCGACACGATTGCGCTTCACGCGGGCCACACACCCGACCAGGAAACCCTCTCGCGGGCAGTGCCGATCTACCAGACGACCAGTTACCTGTTTCGGGATACCGGCCACGCCGCAGATCTGTTTGACCTCAAGGAATCGGGCAATATCTACACCCGCCTCTCGAACCCTACTAGAGGCTGGCGGCACTGCACGGTGCGGCGGGAGCGGTGGCCACCGCCTCCGGAATGGCCGCGATCTTCTATGCTGTCGCCGCCATCACCTCTGCGGGACAGAATCTCGTCAGCGGTGACAAGCTGTATGGTGGCACCTACACCCAGTTCTGTTTCTCCCTGAAGCGCTTTGGGATCGAAGCCCGTTTTGTCGACTCAAGCGACCCGGCCAATTTCGAGCGGGCTATCGATGAGAATACCCGCC
>CAZOJR010000197.1:0-4642 GCA_964580165.1 uncultured Gaiellales bacterium | reverse complement strand
AGGCGGGCAAGATCGACCGCGGCCTCGGTCTGGCCGGCCCGAGTCAGCACACCCCCCGAGCGCGCTATCAGGGGGAATACATGCCCCGGTTGAACAAGATCAAGGGGACCGCTGCTGGGATCGATGGCCACCTGTATGGTACGAGCTCGGTCGGCCGCCGAGATGCCGGTGGTAACCCCTTCTCGCGCCTCGATTGAGACGGTGAAGGCTGTGCCGAAACGCGACTGGTTCTCCCGGGTCATGGGGTGCAACCGCAGAGTCTGCGCCCTCTCCTCGGTTATCGACAGGCAGATGAGCCCTCTACCATGCAGCGCCATGAAGTTGACCGCCTCCGGCGATATAAATTGTGCCGCCATGGTCAGGTCGCCCTCGTTTTCCCTGTCTTCATCGTCGACCACCACGACCATGCGCCCAGCTTTTATCTCCTCCAGAGCTTCCTCAATGGTTGCAAATGCCTTTCGGTCTCTCATGCGAATCCCTGCTTCCTCAATAGATCCTCGGTGAGCCCTCTGGTTGAATCGGTCTCACTATCTTCGCTTTCCTCACGTGCCAGCAACGCCCTTTGCACATAACGGGCGAGTACGTCTACCTCCAGGTTCACCCTCTGTCCAACCTTCACCGACTTCAGCGTGGTCTCTTGTAAGGTGTGCGGGATGATGCCGATCTCGAAGCTCCTTGCTTCAACGCGAATTACCGTCAACGAGATGCCGTCGATCGCAACGGAGCCTTTTGCCGCCACGCAGGAACGTATGGCCCCTGGGATCGATAGTGTGATCTCCCACGCCGTATCCTTAGGCTGCACAGCCAACACTTCCGCCACGGCGTCAACATGTCCGAGCACAAGATGACCTCCCAACCTTCCCCCCAATTGCATGGACCTTTCGAGGTTGACGAGGGTCCCTCTCGTAGCCGATCCCAGGGTAGTGAGCGAGAGGGTCTCGGGCATACAGTCCACCGTGAAGCCGTCTCGGCTAAGATCGATAACCGTTAGGCACGCCCCACTGACGGCTATCGAATCGCCCAACCTGGTACCCTCGAGCACCTTCTGGGCCGTCACAGCCAGTTGTCCACCGCGGCCGCGTCTCTCCAGCGCCCGGACTACTCCGACTTCTTCAACCAGCCCTGTGAACATCAGAACGCCTCTCCCGTGTAGCCGGACATGAGGACGTCGGGCCCGATCTGTTGAACATCGACTTCCCGCAGTCCCGGCGCATCATTCATGCACAGCACGCCCGGCCCGATAAAGGACGCCCGGTTTTCCACGCCAGACGCGACCCGGGGACAGATAAACGCGGCCACCCGATCGATAATGCCGGCGCTCCAGCATGCTCCCGCCAGCCGGGCCCCTCCCTCCAGTAACACCGTCTGTATGCCGCGTTCCCCCAGAAAACGGCACACCTCCACCGGATACCCGGATGCATCATCTTCCCAGTTAACCACCGCCACCTCTACTCCCCAGGATTCCACTTCAGCCCGGCGTGCAGCCGCTACACCGGCGCTGCACAACGCCAGCACAGGCACTTGATCCGCCGTCTGCGCAAGCCTGCTGCCGTGGCGTAGGCTCAGATCCCGGTCAACCACCACTCGCAATGGTTGCCGCTCGCATGGTGCATCGCGCACGGTCAGAAGAGGGTCGTCGGCCAATACGGTGCCGGCTCCTACAACCACGGCATCCGACCAAGCACGCCATTGGTGCACCAGCGCCCGGCTCTCCGGACTCGATATCCATCGGGAGTCCCCGGAGTCGGTGGCAATACGGCCATCCAGAGTCATAGCGTACTTGTACGTGACAAAAGGCAGTCCGGTTGCAACCCACTTGCGCAGTCCGCTGTTCTGGCGCTTGAGACGCAGGGCCAGAAGTCCGTCAGCCAGGTCGACGCGCATTCCAGTCCCGCGTAGAAGCTCCATGCCTCTGCCGTTCACGCCCGGAGACGGATCGATCGCCCCCACCACCACCCGCGCAAACCCGGCGGCAATCAACGCATCGGTGCATGGCGGAGTTCTGCCGTAGGTGCAGCAAGGCTCGAGCGTGACGTACATTGTGGCGCCCCGGCATACCTTTCGCGCAGCCTCGAGCCAATCACGGCCCGTGCCTTCGCCGATGCCGGCCCGGATCACCGCATCTTTCATAGCGGCTATTTCAGCGTGATCGCATCCGGGACGGACGTGGTGTCCCTCGCCAAGGATCCGGCCTTCGGCCACAACCAGCGCTCCCACCAGTGGATTTGGGCTTGTACAACCCCGGCTCGCCTCAGCCAGGCTCATAGCCCGCTCCAGATACCAGGTTTCGTGTTCATCTAGAGACAACAAAAACCCCTTCAGCCAAGGCCAAGGGGTCACGGGAGCATAAAGGCAATCATGCCTAGCTCCGGTCTTCTCCCTTCCAGACTTTCACTGTCGGCCCAGGAATCGCACCTGGTCTGCCCATAAGGGCTCGCGGGCTATCACCGCCGGTAGGGAATCTCACCCGACCCCGAAGACCGTATATAATCTCGCACCTGCATGGTGCAGGGCAAAATTTACCACACCATCCGGCTGCCTGTCATTAGTTCCTGCAATATATGCGCCTCGGCCCGCGGATCTCCGGCGCCGAATAGCGCCGAGCCGGCCACCACCCAGTTAGCGCCGGCCTCGACCACTCGCCGGATATTTTCCCGCTTTACCCCCCCATCGACCTCGATAGCCACGTGCTCTGGAAGCATCTGCCTCAACTCCGGCACCTTCTCCAGCGCCCAAATCCAGGATTCACGGTCATGACCAGCGCGAAGTCGATCAGTGAGACGATCTCGCGAACACGGCTCAGATCGGTTCCGGGGTTGAGAGCAACTCCCGCACCGGCCCCCGACTCCTTAATAGCTTCAATGGTGCGATACAGATGAGGTGACGCCTCCACATGCACCGACACCGCGTCCGCGCCCGCTCTCACAAACTCGTCTATATACCTCTCGGGATGCTCAATCATCAGATGAGTAGATAGCCATCCGCCTCGCTCGTGCACCAAGGGTGCCACTGCCTCAACCACTAGAGGACCTATGGTGATATTGGGGACGAAATGCCCGTCCATAACATCCACGTGGATTATGCGTATACCCGCCTCCATGACCGTCACTATCTGATCGCCCAGACGCGAGAAGTCGGCCGACAAGATCGAGGGGAGTAGATGGAGTTCTTCGTATACCTTCCGCGGAATCGTCATAATGGGTCCTTACTACACGGCCGCCGCACCGGTGGCCTCACGAGGCCTCACGAAGATCGAACCTCTATTCGCAGCCACACTGCCCTCCTGGGCCTTCGCCGGTTTCCAGCAACTCTCCCAGGCGTCTGCCGTAGCCGCGGAGGAACTCCGGCGCCGCCATCTTGTTCTTGCCGGCGGGCTGGACTACCAAGAGCTCCAGCACCCCTTCTCCGCAACCAATGTACAACCGCTCGCCCTGCACTACCAGGCGGCCGGGCCGGCCCACGGCCGCGGCCGCGCCAGGAGGGATTTCGGCTAGCCCGGATTCGCCATACGGCCATGTGCGCCATATTTTGAACTCAACATCACCGCTCTTGGCACGGGCCCCGATGAAGGGGCTGAGCGACCGCACGCGGTTATGCACTTGGCCTGCACCGAGCGTGACATCGAGAACGCAATCGCGTGACGTAATCTTCTGGGCATATGACCCCGCCCCGCACTGTTCTCTCCAGATGATAGTTCCATCCGTCAAGCCGTCGAGCACATGCGCGGTACCTACCGCGCCAAGCATGGCCAGGGTGCGGCCCAGCGTACCGGCGTCTTCCCTCAGCCCAACGGCCACCGATGTCTGCAGAGCCATTGGCCCCTCATCCAGTTGTTCGGTGACACGCATGATGGTGATCCCGGTTCGAGGCTCTCCTGCTGCCAGAGCCCTTTCGATCGGAGCTGCTCCCCGATAGTCAGGAAGCAGGGAAGCATGTACATTCAAGCACAGGAGTGCATTGAGCAACGGAGGCTTCAGCATCTGTCCGAAGGCAGCCACCAGCAGTGCTGAAGCTCCGGCAGCCAGTAGCTGTTCGACGATGTTGGGATGATTGATATCGTCGGTTTGAATATGAGGAATCCCCTGACGGCTTGCCTCGATGACCGCCGGCGGCGCCGACCGGCGCCGACCCCGCCCGCAAGGACGATCTGGCTGTGAGATGACCACACACGGTCGCCGCCCCAGAATCTTCAAATCTTCCAAGACCCAGGCGGCGAAATCCGGCGTACCGGCGAAGGCGAAATTCACGCTCAGCCTGCTGCCAAAGCTCGCTCGCGCAACTCTCTCATAACCCGGACCCGCTCGGCGGGAGTGGTTCGGTCCAGAATCAACAGCCCGTCAAGATGATCGATCTCGTGCTGTGCTATGCGAGCCGGCACTCCGGCAAGATGGACTCTAATGCGCTCTCCCGTGAGATCCTGGGCCTCCACCACCACTTCTTCTGCCCGGGTCACCTCCATGCTGCATTCCGGTATCGACAGACAACCTTCGGCCGCCGCGCAGCACGCTTCCGACCTCTCCACAATCTCGGGATTGACGAACGCGTATAGTTCGTCCTCATTCTCCGGATGCCTCCACACGATCATACGGCTGAGAACACCGACCTGGTTTGCCGCCAAGCCGACACCGTCCCCCCGAAGCAT
>CAZOJR010000196.1:0-4660 GCA_964580165.1 uncultured Gaiellales bacterium | reverse complement strand
GCAACGACTACGGCAACCTGGCTCCGTTGGCCAACCTGACCCGTATCCAGGGCGCTGTTATGCTGATCCGTGCCCAGGCCAAGGTCCCGCCGGCCACCTGGACCGCTGCGAATATTGAGCTGGTGTCGGAAGACGAGACCGAAAATCTGATCGGTCAAGTGCATTCGGCCACCTTTGAAGTGACCACCGCCGACGGCCATCCGGCCAAGAACGTTCTGGTCGACTTCGATACGCTCTTTGGCAGCGACTTCTATGTCGGCAACATTTCGCAACAGGCGGCCCTGACCAACAACTACGGCCAGGTCACCATCAACCTGCTCTCGACCGAGCCCGGTACCCAGCGTGTGGCCGCGACTGTGGCCGGTGTGGGCACCATCTACACCACCAAGTACTGGGTAGCGATGGATG
Source organism: uncultured Gaiellales bacterium (assembly GCA_964580165.1). Classification (GTDB taxonomy): domain Bacteria; phylum Actinomycetota; class Thermoleophilia; order RBG-16-64-13; family RBG-16-64-13; genus RBG-16-64-13. Next base: position 4,252 of record CAZOJR010000196.1, on the reverse strand, counting down.
AGGTTTACATCACCGATTCCACCCGCGAGTTCGAGAACAACGCCGGCGATTCGCAGACCCTGTCGGCCCGTGTCGTGGTCTTCGGCCCCGGCCCGCTCTCCACTTCGGCTCAAGACTGGTACAACGCCATTGACGCGGACACCACCGGTGCCCTGGCGGCCGTTGACTGGCCGATCGGCTTCGCAGTGGCCGAGTTGGTTAACCTGTACCGCAATGTACTTCCGGTACCCGGCAGCATCACCGACTGGGATGATTCCGAGATCGTTGAGTGGGCTGAGGATTGGTGGGATACCCATGAAGATCTGATTGACGATTATCCCGGCGAGGTTTGGGATCTTCTCAACCTGATCATCTCCACCGATCGCTGGTCTTATGACGTGGAACTGCTTGCCGCCGTTCACGGCTACGCGCCTCGCGGCATGGCCGGCATCTCCACCGACTGGTCCATCGTCAACGTGGTCAACGACAACCCGGCCACCACGACCGTCGACGAGACCGTTCCCTCTGTGGGCGATATCATCGCTGCCGACGAGGTCACGGATGCCGATGGTCTGACCTCCTGCACGATCAAGTCCACTGAGAAAGGTGACACTATCGTCCAGGTGCTTGCTGACTACGCTGAGAACCCGTATCCGGGCCAGCTGTTCAACCATCTGACCTCTCAGATCGGTCTCCACTTCCTCGATTGGGACGATCAGCCGCTGGCTCAGGCCACCGCGATTCTGACCTGGATCCCCCACGTTCTTCCTGACGATGGCGACGTTCCCATCGAAGCCACCTATGACGTGAGCAACGTGGGCGAAGCGGAGAACTTCGTTCTGACTCTCGCCGATGTCTACGGCAACCTCATCGACGGCTACACCGTCATGTGGTGGATCCAGGGCGTGGGCGAGCTCAAGACCGACGACTCCTCCTGGAGCGGCATCGGTGAGCAGAACAAAGACTGGGATGTGACGGTTAACGGCAAAGCCGATGTATGGGTCAAGTCGAGCGATCCCGGCCAGACCATCGTTCACTGCAAGGTGATGGACAAGTACGGTCTGCCTTACAAAGAGTGGAACGTTACCAAGCAGTGGTACCGCATCGATAATGTCACCCTCGGCGAATTCGACACCGATGGTGACTTCATTGGCACCGGTTCTGCGACGAACGTTGTCAACACCGGTCATACCTGGATCGCGTCGGTCATCGGCGCCAAGTATGTCCATGTGCTCTACGACGTTAACGGTAATACCCTCTCCGACGATCAGGCTCTGCTTACCAGCCGCGCCGAACTGACCGGTATTGCCAACCTGCGCGTTGCCAAGATGGTCAACAATGCTCTGGTTTGGCAGCTGAACGACGGAGCGGCCATCCAGGCCGGTATGGTGTACAGCCTGAGCGAGACCGGTGCTGCTCCTCGCTACACCGCTTATGCTCATCTTGAGCTGGGCGACGCCGAGTTCATGATCGACATGAACGACGACGGTGTCAGTGAGGTGTGGTCAGGTCTTGCCGGTAAGACCGTCTACTTCTACAACAACATTGGTAACGGCAGCACACCGACGAGCAACACCCCGCTCACCACGATCATCACCCCGGGTGCGTATCCGACATACGTGGGTTCCATCACTTCGGCTACCCCGGTGGTCACCGATGACCTGGGCTTCGCGAGCGTTACCATCAACTCCACGAACAAGGGCTACCAGTACATTTACGCGGTGGCCGACTACGTGGACAACAGCCAGGTCGGCGATCCGCTGGTGCCTCTCAATTGGGCACAGTTGAAGTGGGATTCGGCTACTAAGCTGTGGACGACCGCCGCTGACGCTACACCTACCATTAAGGTCTTCGCCGCTGGCGATCCCAACGTGGAAGGTGTTCAGTGGACCAACCCGGTTGATCCGACTTGGAACGGTTACGGCACCACGCCGGATGACTCCACCAATCCCAACGTTCACCGCATTGCCGTGGGTGTGTTCGACCAGTACGGGAACGCTCTTCCGGGCTACAAGGTGACCTTCGAGGTCATGTTCCAGGGTACGAACGATGAAGGTACGTACTTCCCATATGCGCACTTCCGCGATGTGGAAGCGGCGACCGATGTAGAAGAGACCCCGGCGCATGACAACCCGCTGGCTGCCGGTGGCGACGCTGATGTTGCCGACCGCGGCCCGGTCGATGCCAACCCGGTTTGGAACAGCACGGAAAATGGTGACGCTGACTACGCTTGGGGTTGGACGCTCAACAGCCAGATCAACTTCACCTTGACCGATGCCAGCGCGGCCTACGCGGACCTGGTTCTCGATCAGAGTGCCGAAGCTCTGAGCAGGTTGACTCAGTACGACGACTTCGCCAACATCGTCAACATCTTCGTGTATGCGCCTGGAGCTACCAGCCCCATGGCTCACTACGAAGTGACCAAGATCTGGAGTCTGGATGATCCGGAGCTGACCAGCATCGTGCTGGAAGGCGCGCTGAATAACGAGACCGGACTCGAGACCGGCGAAGGCGACTTCTCCGCGGGTCCGTGGACCTTCGATATCAGCGATGGTCAGACTTCGGTGGACATCCGTGCCTATGGTGTGGATCAGTTCGGCAACCAGATGGTGCTGAGCGCCACCGACTACAACTGGAAGGCCGCCGTTGTCAGCAACTATCTGCCGTTCAACGTGATCTACAACGAGTCGAACATGACGTTCGGCACGCCGTATACATGGGCAGAGATCACTGGCATCAATGTGCCCAACACCGCTACCATCCAAGTCTGGAATGATAAGGACGGCGACAACATAATTGACGCCACCGAACTCTCCAGCAATATCCTGACTGCGACCTGGGCCAACTAGGTCTCGCATAGGATAGTAAGCATCTTCGCTGAGAAGTGCTGAGAGGGGGCCCGCCGAAAGGCGGGCCCCCTCTTCTTTCGCGCGGCGCCGGATCAAATGGTCAGCGGCCGGAATTGCGAGGGGGCGGAGAGACGGATTGGCCGCCCGCGGGACGGTCATGATAGACTGAGCACGGTTTGCGCCCGGCGCTGGGGCGCTACCGGCAGTGTAGCCTGGCTTCTTGCGAGGTGTAGATGAGACTCAGCCCGCTGAGAATCACCATCACAGCAGTCACCATCGCAGCAGTTCTTACCGTCGCGTCTCTTCTGTGCTTCGCGGGCGGGGCTCTTGCTGCTCCTCCGTGGTCGGACGCTTCGGCCAGCTGGTGGTCGGATGCCTACGGTGTGGCCGAGGCGGAGGTTGCCACGGTGGCCGATGGATACCCCGACGGAACCTTCCGGCCCGCTGTAGCGGTTACGCGGGGACAGTTCGCAAAGATGGCGGTCAATGGGCTTGGAGTGAGTACTGCCTGTCCGGCGGTACCGACTTTCAAGGACGTGCCGGCGAGCCACATCTTCTACAATTATGCAGAGGGCGCTTATGCCGGGGGGCTTATCGGCGGATATTCCACGAGCAGTGGGCTCTATTACCGGCCCGATAACACGATTACCCGGCAGCAGGCCATGAGTATCCTCGGCCGGTATCTGTCGAAGCTGGAGATTGACACCACCGGTGTAATTCACGGGGACGTGAACAATTACGGGACGCTGGAACTCTGGTATGCCGCTGAGGGGCAGTTTTACCTTACCGCCTTTGAAGACTGGGCTTACGTCGCGGTCGATCACCGGGCGACCATCGCGTACCTGAAGCGGCGGGGTATCGTTGAGGGATCAAATAGCCGCTTGAACCCAACGGCCACACTCGTCCGTGCCCAAGCCGTGGCGCTGATACTGCGGGTCAAGGCTCAGGCTGTTGAGATCCAGACACCGCCGTCTGCCCCCACCAACCTGGGCATTGTTGCTACGGGTACGGGCGTGAGTATCATCCAGACCGGAGTTGCCACGTATGTGGGTAACGACCCGACGCCTCGGGTGACGGGGGATACGCTTCCTGGCTGTGACATGGCGATATACGATCAACCTTTTTACGGGACGAATTACATAAAGCTGGATACCAGTAACCTGTCCGGCAGGTTCTACGTCGACATCGACGATGCTGCCAAGCCTCTGTTAGACGGTGCGCACAGCTTCACTGCCAAGGTCATGAACGACAACGGATTGGTATCGGCCGCCTCGGAGCCGGTTATCTACCTGCTCGACACCGTGTTGCCGTCCGGCTTGATCACGGCTCCCTCGATCGGGGAGGGGCAAGACCACGCCACTGTGAACTCGGCGAGACCCACCTTCACGGTCTCGGCCACCGATGAGCGCAGTGGGATCAGGAGC
>CAZOJR010000195.1:0-4687 GCA_964580165.1 uncultured Gaiellales bacterium | reverse complement strand
ACAATCACCGCGCACAGTAAGCCCTATCTGGCCAAACGGGTTCGCGGCGTCTATGCTGGCCGGCATCTCGACGAACCAACCGTGCACCATTTTCCTTGCCAACGCATCGAGCTACGCCTCGAAAATGCAGCCGCAGAGCAACGGTTTCTACTTGACGTTGACGGAGATGCTCTCGGTTCGCTGCCCGTAGCCGTGGAGGTTGTGCCTCGCGGCCTGCGAATCAGAGCCTAAACCGGAGCTTCACGTGGGACAGACCCTGGTATCCAGATAGCGCGTGGCGTGATACACGGCAAAAGCCCCGCGAGCGCAGGCGGTGACAACCTGTTTGAGACTGTAGTCGGCCACGTCACCAGCTGCATACAGTCCCACACGCGACGTCAGACCGTCGCGGTCCACCTTAACGAAACCCAGGTTATCCAATTCGCATAGATCCATCACCAGTTCACTCTGTGCATCTATCCCGACGAATTCAAACACTCCATCCACGGCCAGGATCTTCACGCTGTTATCTTCTTTTGAGCGTAACTTGACCCCGTTTACCTTGCCTCCTTCGCCCGTGATCTCATCGGCAACGTACGACAGATGCATAGTGATATCCGGGCTGAGAAAACACTGCTCCTGGAGACATTGTGTAGCCCGCAACTCATCGCGTCGATGGATAAGATGCACCTCTCTTGCGATCTTGGCGAGATAGAGAGCCTCCTGAGTGGCCGAGTCGCCTCCGCCGATGACGGCTACCACTTTGTCTCGGTAGAGAGGGCCATCACAGGTGGCACACCAAGATATACCTCTGCCGGCAAACTCCGATTCACCCGCTATTCCAAGCTTCCTGGGGATGGCCCCTGTAGCAAGAATGACCACCCGGGCGTCTACCTCCTGGCCATCGACGGCCAGCACATAGTCACAGCCATTCGGGCGTATGGCTTCGACTGGCGAGATAGTGCGGAATTCCGCGCCGGCGTTCTGCGCCTGGCGGTACATGAGGTCAGCCAGCTCCTGCCCCGATATACCGTCGGGGAAACCAGGATAGTTCTCCACCCAAGACGCTGAGGCAATCTGCCCCCCGGGTATCCCGGCCTCGAACACCACCGTCCTAGCCCGTGCCCTCGCACCGTAGATCGCCGCGGTAAGACCCGCCGGTCCGCCACCCACGATCGCGATATCAATGATGTCCGCCACACCGCCCTCCCTCGCAATGATAGCCACTCCTGGTGCGCGCTTGCGCACTGTCCGGCACGTGGCCGAAGCCGCCTCAGCGCACTCCACAGCCGGTATTATGCCGGACCTTGCCCGCGCCTGTTCTAACCTAACACGCAGTTCTAACGCGCAGTTATCTCAACTCCGCGGAGCTCGACCGCATTGGTACCACCCACGCAAGCAGCTTATGGGCGGCATTTCGCATCGTGATGCTATCCCAGAGCCACGTCCAGCAGCATCATCAGAGCAAACCCGGCCATAGCCCCTCCGGTGGCCACGTCGGTATTCCTGCTCCGCTGGGATTCCGGGATGACCTCCTCTATAACCACGAAAATCATCGCACCCGCTGCAAAGGCCAGCATATAAGGCAGAACTGGACGTGCCACCGTAACCAAGGTCGCTCCGATCACAGCCGCAACCGGTTCGACTACTGCGGAAAGCTGGCCGTAACAGAAACTCTTTGCGCGAGACATTCCCGCTCCCCTTAGGGGAAGCGACACAGCCGTTCCTTCGGGTAGGTTCTGGATTCCTATTCCGAGGGCCAAGGCCGCCGCGGCCGCCAAAGTCGTACCGCCCTCTTGTCCCACGGCTCCAAAAGCAACGCCTACGGCCAGTCCTTCGGGGATGTTATGCAAGGTAATAGCGGTGATGAGAAGGGTGGTCCGGTTCCATGAGGTCTTGGGACCCTCCGCCCAGCTGCCCGGCAGACCAGTATGTAGATGCGGTAACACACGGTCAACACCATAAAGAAACAGCCCTCCGCAGATGAAACCCACCAATGCGGGCATCCATCGAGGAAGACCATCCGCTTCAGCCAGATCCATGGCCGGGATCAACAGCGACCAGACACTCGCCGCGATCATCACCCCGGCCGCGAATCCCAGCATCAAGTCAATAAGCCGCTGGTTCAAGGACTTCACACCAAACACGAGCGCGGCGCCGATAGCCGTCATGCCCCATGTGAACACCGTCGCCAAAAACGCCTGCAGTACCGGATCTAGCCCGTCAAAGATAGACATTCGCATATCCTTTCACGTACCACGAACGCACGGTAGCATTTTTGCCCATTTGGTGGCATCGTGGATGGTCATGATGTCGGATATCTTCACCATCAGCCCCAGTCTCCGGCAACGGCTACCCCTCTATCCCACCCAGTTCCTGGTAGCCATGGCCATCGTCTCCCTCGGGCCCCTGCTCGACCCGATGATGAAGGACCTCGGAGTTTCGCTCAGCCGGGGAGGACTCATCAGTGCAGGGCTCTACGTGGGAAACGTCACCGCCATAATCATCATGAACACCACGATGGCACGCCTGTCGACAAGATGGACGCTTCTAGCCGGGACCGCCCTACAAGGTACCGGCCTCATCGTCGCGGGTGCGGCTTCCTGGAATCTCTGGTCGCTCTTTGTCATTTACATGCTCGTCGGCTTCAGCGGAGCGCTGATGAACACTACCTGCTGGATGTGGCTGTCGACCCACGTCAAGAAGAACACCGCCGCGTCGGCGCTCCAGATGATTCTGTTCTTCGCGTTGGGCATGATGGTCATCCCGCTGATCATCGGGCTATTGCTCGATCACGGAGCCTTCTGGCGATGGATACTCGTGGCCGAAGGTGGGCTATCACTGTTCATGACTGCGATATTCATCTTTCTTCCTTTATCAAATGTCACCGGACGCCAGAACGTACGCCTCTCGCACCTCAAACAGGTTGTCGCTTATGATGCCAAGCTGCTCACGGGAATCATGGGCGCCGGTCTCATGTATGTCGGCGCAGAAATGACGATGAACGTCTGGTTGCCCAAGTTCGAGATCGAAGTTTTCGGCGCAGGTGATACCTGGGCAAGCCTCACAGTGACCTTATTCTGGGTGGGATTGATCGCCGGCCGCCTCATCGTCATGCCCCTCACCCGGCGCTTTTCGTCCTCACGGCTGCTATTGACCTGCGCTTGTACCATGGCAATATTCACGGTCGCGGTGGCATATGCACCATCGCAGGCAACTTCTCTTGTACTCGCGGTGGGTGCGGGCCTCGGCGCCTCAGCTTCGTACGGGCTAATTGGGAGCTACGCAGGACGATTCCCCGGATGGCAATCCAGTGTGGCATCTTCGCTCTTCATCCTCGCGGGCGGGGTGGGCAGCATAACGTTCCCGTATATCATGGGACCTCTCGCCAACTGCGCCGGTTTCAGAGTCGCGCTGTCCGTCATCGCCATACCAGCCGTCGCTTACGGGTTGCTCTCCCTCCTTATCCACGCCCGTTCGGCAGAAACCGCGAAACATGGCAATCCCTGACCTCCGGATACAGCGCGAGCCTTCTCTCTCGACCACGGGATAACCGAAGACCAACTCCCGAAGGCTGCCACGAAGGCTATCTCGCGCGCCCTTTTCCGCTATTCTCATGTATATGGACCTATCCCGTTTTGAAACCATGGACGCCGGCGAGTTGCGCAGCTACCTGGCGTTTCTACTGTGGCACTACCGGGTAGTTGACGCTTTTTGGTTTCTTTACATGACCAACGACTACGGCCTTCCCGCAGCCGAGCAGCTTAACGAGCAGGTCTGGGCCCGGGTCTCTGGCCTAGCGGCACGTGATCTGGTGAGCCGTTTTAGAGTCACCGAGGGAGGCCTCGAAGGTTTTGCCAAAGTCTTGCGCCTCTATCCTTGGACCATTCTTCTCGAATACCAAATGGAAGAGTCGCCTGATGAAATTGTCCTCACCGTGCCGTGCTGCGCCACTCAAGAGGCGCGCCGGACTAGGGGGCTCCCCGAGTATGAATGCCGCGAAATGCACCGGCGCGAATTCCTGGGTATTGCCGGTCAGGTGGACTCCCGAATAGAGGTGCATTGCGAATTCGCCCCTCCCGGCGAGCGCCCAGACGGAGTCGACTGCCGCTGGCGGTTCACGCTGGGAGCCCCCGCGGATCCCGCCCGGTAGCCGCCGGTCCCACCGGTATTGCGATCGATCATCGATCTGGTTCCTGCTGGCAAGTACCGGCGGGCTCTGATTTCCTCCTCTTTAGTGTCACGATGTGAATGGTGACCCCAGCCGCGATGGCAAACAACAGCACTCGCACCCACAATGCCTCGACAAACAGTACGGCGGATAAGGTGATCACTCCCCAGAGAAACATCAGTGCGCCCATCTTGACTTTCCACGAGACTCCCCGCCCGTGAAGGTAGCCGTCCAGATGGCGCCCAAAGACCCGGTTGGTCAAGAGCCAGCGATAGCAACGCTCCGAGCTACGGCCGTAGCAGATGGCGGCGAGGATCAGGAATGGGGTGGTAGGGAGAACCGGAACCACAATCCCAACCATTCCCAGAGTGAGAAAGATAGACCCCGCGGTAAGAAGAAGTATCCGGCGCAAACGGCCGGTGCAGATGAACCGATATGGTCGGTGGGCATTCATCTGTGCAGGTTATCAGACCGCACCGTTACCTGATTGTTACGCCGACCACACAAGAGATCGCGCCGGTGCCCGATTACTGCACC
>CAZOJR010000194.1:2073-4696 GCA_964580165.1 uncultured Gaiellales bacterium | reverse complement strand
TTGGCGCAAGATTGAGCATTGCCTTTTCAACAAAGCCGCTTTCACTGTCATACGCGGATCTACAGTCATATGATCAGCAATCCTGGTTGATGGATCTCAATTGCGTCGAAGGGTGGAGTTTCACCGCAAAATGGACCGGCCCGTCGCTCAGTGCGATTCTCGCTGATGCGCAGGTGAGACCTGAGGCGATCATAGCCATCTTCTACAGCACGGATGTACCTACTGGATATACTTCATTAGATCTAGACTACATTCTCGAGAACAACATCCTGCTCGCGCTGAAGATAAACGATCTCACTCTGCCGGCCGAGAGAGGCTTCCCTCTGCAAGTGGTAGCCAAGAGTAAATTCGGCTACAAATGGGCCAAATGGGTCACTCGCATAGAACTCTCCTCGGATACCGACTTCCGCGGATACTGGGAGCGCGCGGGGTACAACAACGAGGCTGACGACGACGGACCGGCGTTCGAGTAACCTCCCCGTGTCCGGCGCCTACAGCATCAGCCCCATCGCCCTCGGTCTATTGCTGATCTATGCCGCGAGCTTCACCCTCTACAAGACCAAGCGCATCAGGGTCACCACCCATCGCAAAATCTGGAATGTCCTGTTGCTTGGATCGTTCTTGGTAGTGACCGGCTTCGGGCTTACGATGGCCATCAGGCGAGAGTACGCGTTGCTCTTCAGCGTCCCGTTCAACCTCATCTTCTGGCACGTGGAGGCGGGGGTGGTCATGGCAGTGGTCTCGATCTTCCATCTCAGCTGGCACCTTACCTACTACAGGGATCTATTCAAGAGCGCTCGCCGGAGGGAGAGGGACGTACGGGAGGGCGAGTGCGTTCAGAAAGTCGAACGAGTTGAGAAGGCCGGCAGAAGGTGAGAGGGTCTTGGAGGAAAGCCCGCAGGCGGTTCCCATGATGCGCGCGCCGGTCGTGGCCTGCGCGTTCCAAGCAGACTAGAAGCTTCGGTCTAGCAGCTTCCGCCCCGTTGCTCGGTCATTTCTTCTCCCAGCGGAGCAGATAACCTACTTGACTGAGAGTACTGCCGGCCTGAATCTCGGCTCGCATACGGTTCTCTTTCTCAAGAACGTCCATGGCACGGTTGGTGTATTCGACCGCCTTGTCCTTGGGGATGACGCATACGCCGTCGTCGTCGCCTATGATCCAATCACCCGGTGACACGTTGACTCCGGCTATTCGTATCGGAACGCCGATCTCACCAAAGCCCTTGGCTTCAGCCGCCGTTGGGCTGATGAGCGTGGAGAAGAGGGGAAAGCCGAGTTCGCGGATATCGCCGGTATCGCGTGCCGCTCCATATATGACCACTCCGGCCAAGCCTCTCTGGATAGCCGAATTGGTCGCAAGCTCTCCCCAGCAGGCCGGCAGGATGCCACCGGCGTCGATAACCAGCACGTCGCCGGGGCTTGCCGCATCGATTGCCTCTACCGGTTTGGCCCAGTCTCCCGGCGCTGTGCGGACGGTGAGCGCAGGTCCTACCATTTTGGTCCCGGGAGCGAGCGGGCGCATCCCGGGGATGTCGCCGCTGCGATGCAGGGCGTCAGAGACATTGGCGGCCGAGACCCGTTTCAGCATCTCGCGAATGTCGGGACCGGTGGCGCGCACGAAATATTCGGACTTGACCGGCGTTCCTGTTTCCATTGCCTGTTTGATGGCTTGGGTGGCGCCGATGGCGTCGGCTGCTTTGGTGATGGCACCGCCTACTACTACGATAGAAGCACCGGCATCGATTGCAAGAGAGGCGGTCTCAGAGTTGATTCCTCCGGCTACCGTCACGGGGATAGAAACGGCCTTGGCCACCTGCTGTAGAGTGTCCCACGGAGTTTTACCCTGCATCTGTTCGTCAATGGCCAAATGTATGCCCACGTAGTTCGCGCCCATACGCTGGACCTGTTCAGCCCTGGCCACGACGTCGGACACCCCTATCATGTCCACCACAATCTCGGCCCCGTAATTGCGGGCTGCCTCGATACACTCCTTGATTGTGGCGTCAGAGGCCGCGCCCAGCACACCGACTACCCGGGCGCCCGCTTTGGCGGCACACTCGACTTCGGCGCGGCCTGCATCCATGGTCTTCATGTCGGCGACGATGACATGGCCGGGCCAGCGTGACTTGAGCTTTCGGATGGCCTCGAGGCCTTCGCTCTTTATGAGGGGAGTACCGGCTTCCAGCCAGTCTGCGCCGCCAGCGACTGCTTCTTCAGCCACCTGCAGCGCGCGGGGGAGGTCGACGAAGTCAAGAGCCACTTGCAGTACCGGTTTCATAACGCCGTTTTCCTCCTGTTCTTGGTCAGATAGCCGCGTTTTGGCGTTAGCAGTGGACGCCTAAAGCTTGGACGACAACCGTGCGCTCTCGCGGGCGGTTGTCGAAGCAGACGAAGCAGATCTCCTGCCACCGGCCAAGACACAAGTCTCCGTCCTCGAAGGGAAAGACGAGAGAGGGACCCAAAAGGCCGGCACGGACGTGGGCATGACCGTTAAGATCCGGATGGGTGACGTTGTGCTCGTAGTGTTCGTCCGGCGAGATGATGCGGTCGAAGAGGTCGGCGAAATCCTGCACCACTCCCGGTTCGAATTCAAGTGTGGTGACGGCTCCGGTGGCTCCGGGGA
>CAZOJR010000194.1:280-2063 GCA_964580165.1 uncultured Gaiellales bacterium | reverse complement strand
CCGCTCTCCTTCACGATCCGGCGCACATCCGCGGTGAGATTGATCACATCGGCGTTGCCCTTGGTGTTGAAGTGGATACGGTCGGTCACCACCGTTGCCGTGCCTGTGGCCGTAGATGCCGTTGTCATGTTTAGTTCCTCTCCATTTATTGATTCTTACTTGCCATGCAGGGACGTTGGTGGTCTGAGCACGTCTGCCAGCTCTGAGATCACCGGGTCCTCAATCTCACCACGGGCTTTTACAATGGTCAGTGTCACAAGACCGAGGGCGCGATATGCGGGGAGCAGGTGTGGCGCGTCGGATTCGAGAGCGTTGATGTGCCTCCGTATGGTCTCGGTATCTCCACGGCTGAGCGGGCCGGTTAGCGCCGCCTCCGGGCCCTGGGCGGCGACATTGTCGAGGGTCGCTCTAACCAGCGGGAGGAACAAAGACAGTGCCTCTTCCGGCGGTAAACCCGCAATGACAAAGAGCTGTTCGGCGCAGTACTCCAAGGTGACAAGGTAGTTGCAGGCGAGTGATGCGGCAGCATGATACAAGGCACGCTTGCCGTCATGCAGGAGGAACGGCCGGGCACCTAACGAGCGGGCCAGAGCAAATCCCAGCACCTTCGCCGGAGCGTCCGGACGCTGATCGGACAGGGTGATGGCAATGGCTGTGTTGCGGAAGCGCGTAGATCCGGTAACCGGTTCGGTAAAGGTCTGCAGAGGGTGAAAGACCATAGTGGCTGCTCCTGCCTGTTCACAGGAGTCTAGGACTCTTACCGAGGTAGCTCCACTGGTATGGGCCACGACCGCTTGAGTCACCGCAAAACTGGCCGCTAACGAGTCACCGAGTTGTTGTGCAGCCTCGGCTACGACGTGATCGGGCACGGCGATTATGTAGAGATCGGGTTTGAGAGTCACGAGATCGGGGATATCGGTAAGCGCCCGGCCTCCGAGCCAGGCATCGGCCTGAGCACGACCGAAATCCGAACGAGCGGTATAACCGGCTAGGGAAGCGCCTTGCGCACGGAGCGCAAGGGCAAGACTGGCACCGAGACGTCCGGCCCCGATTACGACGAAGCGCAGGGATGAGGTTATATCTTGAATTGGCGACCTGCCTGTTCCAGTTCTGCCTGCAGATACCAGACATGGCTCGGTTGTACTATCAAGGTCGTGGGGCCGAATGATGGGCTTCCGGATCCGACTCCAATTGGTAGACGGTCCTTCCGCGAGGCATCTCTACGTGCCCCGTACGACGCATTGGTAGCATAACAGCGGCATTGCCCGGCGACAACGGCTGTGCGGTCGGAGCGATATACCGACGTGCATCTGGTACTCTGATCACAATGAACGGAGAGATGATCACAGCCGGGGAAGCCGAAGCGGCTCAGGCTTTGAGCGCACTGCATGCCGCTCTGCGGGATTGCTCCCGATGCGCTCTGCATCGGAGCCGTACGCAGGTGGTTTTTGGAGCGGGCAATCCCAGGGCCGAACTCCTGTTTGTGGGAGAGGGTCCTGGATTCAACGAAGACAAGCAGGGAGAGCCTTTCGTCGGGCAGGCCGGGAAGCTATTGACCGAGCTGCTCACAGGCATCGGATTGAGCCGTGCGGATGTGTATATAGCCAATGTCGTGAAATGCCGGCCCCCTGAAAATCGCGATCCGGCTCCCGATGAGATCGAAGCATGCAGTCCTCACCTGATGGAGCAGATCGCGATCATCAAGCCTCGCGTGATCTGCACGCTCGGCCGTTTTGCCACCAAGCTGCTTGCCGACACTAATCTGAGCATGACGCTCATCCAC
>CAZOJR010000194.1:0-246 GCA_964580165.1 uncultured Gaiellales bacterium | reverse complement strand
GGTGTGGAGACAATTATCTTCCCGGTATTTCATCCCGCTGCCGCGCTGTACACGCCGGCCAACCGCCAAGTGCTCGAAGAAGATTTCGGCAGACTTCGCCGCCTCCTCGATCTGGGTTTGGAGGCGCTCACTCCCTCGGTGACCGGCGATCCCATTGGCGACAATATGGAATCAGGGGTCGATGCCGGCATGCAAACCGGTGCATCTACCGGGGCGGCCCGGCCGACCTCCACAGTGGTTGGGCGG
>CAZOJR010000193.1:0-4709 GCA_964580165.1 uncultured Gaiellales bacterium | reverse complement strand
CGTGGACGATATCGAAGATCAACCCGCGCACTTCCGTTGTCACTTCCGTCGTCACGTAGCAGTCTCCTCCGTGGCCTCGCTAGACCGTCTGAAACTCGGTCTTGGCTATGATGTCGTCTTGGACTTTCTTGCTCAGCTCCACGAAGTAAGCGCTGTAGGTCGCCACCCTGACCAAGAGATCACGGTATAGCTCGGGATGTTCCTGCGCAGCCCGTAGAGTGTCGGCGCTCAGGAAGTTAAACTGGACGTGGTATCCACCTTTCTCACAGAAGGTCAACAGAAGGCTGGCGAATTTCTTCAACTTGTCTGGTGTGTTTACTGCCTCGGGGTTGAAGCGCATGTTGAAGGTCGAGCCGCCCGAGATCTTGGTGTGATCCAGCTTAGCCACGGAGTTCATGGTGGCAGTGGCTCCACTAACGTTTTTACCCTGGGAGGGCGAAATGCCACCTTCGGCGAGAGGTGCCCCGGCAGGACGCCCGTCCGGCAGAGCACCCACCTTGCTGCCCATCACCAGATTCCCAGTGCCGGCCATAGCGGCAATGTTGTGCTTACTTCCGGCGATCCCCGGCAAAGCGGCCAGGAAGTCGGATGCGTGATCGAGTACTTCTTTCACCAGTAGATCGACATAGTCGTCGTCGTTGCCGAACTTGGACACCGACAGCAGCAAATGCCGGATCTCCTCTTCTCCTTCAAAGTCCTTATCCAAGGCGTCGATGATCTGGTCCATGGTTAGCCGCTTCTCTTCAAACACCAGTTTCTTGATGGCCGCCAGAGAATCGCCGACGTTAGGAGTACCCACGACGCCATGGCCCTCCGAAGCACACATGATCTCGCCCGCGGTCACCAGGTCTACGCCCGATCTGAAACAGGCCGGTGTCATGGCAGAATTGAAGGGTATAGGGACATTCTCTGCATAGATGCGGCGATCGATATTACGGGCGGTCACGGCATGGGTCATCATGTACTCGGCCTGCTGCTTGTAGGCCTCCCAGACCTCTTCGAAGGAGGTGAACTTCCTCGGGTCGCCGGTATGGAGGCCGACCTGCTGACCCGTCATCCGGCCGGCTCCGTCATTCAACGCCAGTTCCAGGATATAAGCCATGTTGATACTGCCGGCCGTGATGTCGTGAGATTTCCCCGGACTGTTGGGAGTGGAACACCCCAAGACAACGAAATCTCTGGCCTCCTCCAAGGTTTTACCATCGGAAAGCAGTTGACGGATGCCGGTCGTATCACCGTTGAATTTGATCTTTCCCTTGAGTTTCAACGCCAGCTCGCAGGCGCGCAGAAGAAACTCCTCAGGGTTGGCGGTACCGACTCTGACAACGATCTCCTCGGCGGTCAGTCCTACGATCTCCTCCGCCTCCATAAATATGTACGTCAGGTCGTTAACCGCATTCCTGCCATCTGGGGTCACTCCACCAATGGTGATGTTGGCGAGAGTAGGAAATCCGCTGAGAAACTCCGCGGTCTCCGCGCTCATCAGACAGGCAAGATCGTTTACCTTGATGAACATCAGAGACACGAGTTCCACCGCTTCCTCACGAGTGAGGATTCCCGCCTCCAGGTCTCTCTGATAGTAGGGGTAAAGATACTGATCGGGCCGGCCGATGCTGACCCCGGGCGCATAAGCTTCGATACGCGAGGCCACGTAGAGCAGGTGAGTCGCCTGCAGGGCCTCGTAGAAGGTTTCGGGCGGATACTCGGGAACTCTGGAGCAGGTCTCCGCTATGCGTACTAGTTCTTGCCTTCTACAAACGTCTTCTTCTTTCTGCGCCATGTTGAGAGCACAGTCGGAGTACCGCCTAGCGAAACGGACCACTGCCTCCATTACGATGATATAGGCTCTGAGGGCCGCATATTTTCGGATATCCTCAAAGGTGACCGGCTGCAGGCTGGCCAAAGTGTCCTTTGCCTCTTCGATCAGCCCCCTGAGACCCTTCGTAAAGATCCACTCATAGTCCAGCACGTTGTGTCCGAAATGCTGGCCGCTCATGGAGGATGTGTGGATCATGAACACTTCCCCGTTAAGCGCATTGGTGGTGCCGGGCCAGGCGTGGCGAACCTTGTCCCAGGTGCACTTATCCTTCCAGTAAGGAAGGCACTCCCGCATCTTCTCCTTTTCCCATTCGGCGATGGGCTGGCAGGCATCCCAGAGACGATCGGCCATGGTGTCCATTTCATCCAGATACCATTCCCACTGGATCTCGGGAATGAGAAAGGAGCCGCGAGGCTTGCTCGTGGTATTGCCGACGATCAGCTCCCCCTCGTATATCTTGACGGTCATCTTATCTAGGATATTGGCGAAGGCTTTCGCCCGCCTGATGATGACCTCTTCCCCCTCCGTCTCCTTGTAGGATTCGGTCATGTACCAGGCTCTCTCCACGCAGATCTCAGGACGGGATAGTGCCTGTTGCCTGAGTCTCGCGATCCTTTCATTGGTTAAATTCATCTATATGCCTTTCCGTGCGTTTGCAGGCCCCCTCCCACAGACTGTCCCGCTCGAAGGCGGCCTGCACCTCTTCCCGGGTGTAAGGCCCCCCGTGCCCGGAGTAGAACATGGTCACTCTGGTAAGCAGCATGAGCAGACTCTGTCGCAAGGCCGGGATGTTATTGGCCAGAAAGGCCACCACCACTCCGTCACCGCCATGAGGCCTCAATACCGTGTCGCCAACGATGCCCTCACCGCTATCGAGGATGAGGGCGGTGGAACCATCAGAATGCCCCGGCGTGGAGACTATCTCCCCCTTGATACCGTGAGATCTGAGGTCATACGTCTGCTCGAAGATGATATCGGGCGCAACTTTGGGAAGAACGCCCAAGGACGGCGGAGACTTGACGGCCGCTTCGCCGATGGCATTCCGCGGAACCACCTCCGGCAAGAGTCCCTCGGTCAGCGAGCGAGCCGCGGCCCTATGACACAGCACGAGAGCCCCACCCGTCATCTCGCGCATCCAATCCAGATTGGCAAAGTGATCTGCGTGCTCATGGGTAATCACGATCAATTCGATATCAGCCGGCCCGAGATCACAGCTCGCGCACATCGAGCGAAAGTCGTCCGGGGTGGCGTCACTACCCGTGTCCACCAAAACTGGGCTTCCTCCGGTGATCAAGAAAGAATTGGACGCACCCAACTCAAATTGATGGATTTGGTTCACTGTCTCTCCACTGGTTTAGTTCATCATCATGTTCGGTAGCCAGGTAACCAGCTGAGGAAAGATAGTCAGAATAACGATGACAGCGAGCAGTGCCAGCACGTACCAAGCTATACCCTTGAAGATCGTCGCCGACGGAACCTTCGTCACACCCGACACCACGAAGACGTTCATCCCCACAGGCGGGGAAATGATGCCGATCTCCGCGCACAAGATGGAGATGACTCCAAACCAGACAAGGTCGAAGCCACACATTGCCATGATCGGGGCAAAGATGGGAACGGTCAGAAACTGTGCCGCCAACTGGTCCATGAACATGCCCATGATCAGCCAGATAATCACCACAATCGTGAGAATCACGTACGGCGAGACATCCAAGCCACCCAGATATTCCTCCAGCATCGACGAGAAGCCGGCCATGATGAGCAAGGTCTGCAGAACCATAGCTCCGATCACCATGGTGAAGAGGTAGCAGGTGATCTCGCACGAACCTTTGAGCGCCTTGGTCAGGGTCTTCCAGTTCAGCTTTCTCCGGAAAATGGTAATCACGAACGCTCCGGCAGCGCCCACCGCCCCCGCCTCCGATGGCGCAAAGATGCCAAAATACAAGCCCAAGATGATAAGTAGAAAGAGCGCAGCTATGCCCCAGACACCACCGTTGACGGACCGGAGTTTCTCGCGCATGGTGAATTTTTCCGGCGATTTCGGCGCCAGCTTCACGTTGCGTAGGCACCAGATGAGCGTCGTCGACATCAAGGCAAGCGTCGTAAGAATCCCGGGAATAATCCCGGCAATAAATAGTGATCCCGCCGATACTGAGGCCAGATATCCATAGGTGATCATTGGAATGCTGGGCGGTATCAGGATACCCAGAGTGCCGCCAACAGCTACACAACCGGTCGACAGTCTCTTGTCGTACCCGTATCTCTCCAGGTGCGGGTAGGAGATCGATGACATCGTGGCCGCGGCGCCCAGAGAGTCGCCGGTGCAGGCCGCGAAGCCCGCGCAGGCGATGGTCGTAGCCTGCGCCAAACCACCGGGCATGCGGCCCAGGAACTTGTAGGCCGCCCTGTAGATGTCGTCGCCTAATTCAGAAACCAGCACGAAGTACCCCATGAGAACAAACAAAGGTATCGCCACCAGCATCTCCTTGGCAGCGTTGGACACGATTGCCGTTCCCAGGGCGGACATGCTGGCATCCCAACCAACGATGCACCAAAGGCCCACAAAACCAGGGACGAGAAAAGAAAAGGCGATAGGCACGCCGAGGAACATCAGTACGATCACTGCGCCCAGAGAGATGAGGCCTATTACGAACGGGCTCATGCGGTCTCCACTTCTCCGTCGCGTTTTTTACTAAACAGCCAGAAGATCTGGCGAATCATCTCCAGGCAGAGCAGAGCCGCTCCCAGGGCGGCGAGATACTGAAGGTATGCCACCGGCAGGCCGATCATATTGACCTTCCTGCCACTTTCGAGATAGTGATTGCCGGTCACAATCGATTGCCATGTGATGATGACCCACACAATGAGAGGAATAACGAGAGCAATACAG
>CAZOJR010000192.1:0-4728 GCA_964580165.1 uncultured Gaiellales bacterium | reverse complement strand
AAACTGCCCATCACCGATAATAGAGATACCGGCTGAATCATAGCCACGATACTCAAGCCTGCGTAGGCCCTGAAACAGGATATCTCTGCAGGACCGGTTCCCGACGTATCCGACAATGCCACACATCAGAGTTCTACCTCCGTCGTCAGCCGCCCATCAGCTTTGTCTCAACATAGGGAGACGTCCAGGCGGCCACCAGAGCCTCATAAGTGGGGATCATGGCGACCATGGTGCCCACCGCTATCCTCGAACACTCCGTATTCGCTTCCAATACAAGATAGTCGGCGGACCGTCCTATCTCGCGCAGGCCGGGTTGCTCGAATCTGACTGCGCCCGAACTCAGGTCTTGACGTCCGATCCCCAATACCAGACGACGCGCAGACTCCCCAAGAGCCGGCCTAGTATACTCCTCAACCACTTCGGCCCGCAGCACACAAGCATCGACGCGGCAACCCGGTAAAGGCCGGTGAAACAGCGCGTCCTGCCCCAAGAGCAGGGCTTCCCCACACCGCAGTTCGGTCACTTCGGCAGGTAGAGTCTCTCCTTCCACAAGTAACCGCAGAAGACTCGAGTTCCCGCCCGACACCCTACGCACGGGCATACCTGCGGACCGTATGAGTCCGGCCATCCTGGCAACAATCGTAACCGACTCCCTAATGCCTTCAGAACCCCCACGGAAACAGGCGAAGTTGGTCGCGACTCCCTCCAGCTGTAGCCGTGGATCCCGGACGATCTTGAGGGCCATCGCGAGAACGCCGTCCGGTGGCACGCCCTCCCTTTCATCGCCAGTCTCCACCATGATCACGACACGGCGCGATCCAGCCACGCTACCGACGGGGTTGTCATCGAAGTCTCCCGGAATAGCAGCCACGACTTCGGCACCCTCCAGTGACGACACGTAGCTGACGTCCCCCGGCTCAAAAGGCTCCGCCAGTGAAGGCAGATGGATGCGGTGCAGCTCCACCTTCGGCAGGGCGGCTCTGAGTCTACGCAGATTCGCGTCCCTTGTATCGGCAAGGGCCACCGCTCCGCCGGCCAGCATGGCCGCCGCTACTCGAGGTTCGCCCAAACACCCCTTGGTGACAGCGACCAAATCGAGAGCCCGCCCGCGGAGAAGTGCGGCCACAGCCTCGGTGTTCTTTCCAATCGCGTCGATATCTACTACTAGTTGGGGCATGATCCCTCCGGAAAACAGATGGGGCGAGGGAGATTTCTCCCTCGCCCCATAATTCCCTGGAAGTTAAAAAAACCGCCACCGGTATGACCGAACACACACCACCCAGCGCAAGCCACAGCCAACAGCACAGGCTCGGCTGGGCCTCTCTAGCGCTTTGAGAACTGCGGACGCTTCCGAGCCTTTTTGAGGCCGGCCTTTTTTCGCTCGACCATCCGAGCATCGCGAGAGAGGTGTCCGGCACGCTTGACATCGGTTTTGAGGGAAGGATCGGCCTCAACCAATGCTCGAGCCACACCGTGTTTTAGAGCCCCGGCCTGCCCCGATTTACCCCCGCCATGCAGTTGGGCAATCACGTCATAGCGCATGTCCGTACCCGTCTCGACCAAAGGTGAACGCACCAGCAGCATGAGAGTCTGCCGGTTGAAGTACTCCTTGAGGTCTTTACCGTTTACCGTAATGACCCCCGTGCCCGGCATGAGACGTACTCGGGCCACCGAGGTCTTGCGTTTACCCGTCGCCGAGTAGATTACTGCTGCCATGGCAACTCCTCCGGCTTCTGGGCGGCATGAGGATGCTTCGGCCCAGTGTAGATCTTGAGCTTGGTTAATTGCTGCGCCCCAATACGATTCTTGGGCATCATGCCTTTGACCGCTTTGCGCAGGACCTCTGTGGGTCGACGCTCGAGCATCTGTCCGAGCGTGCGGCTCTTGAGGCCACCGGGATAGCCGGAATGCCGGTAGTAAATCTTGGCCGCGAGCTTGTTGCCGGTCACCGCAATCTTCTCAGCATTAACCACGACGACAAAATCCCCGGTGTCTATATGCGGAGTGTACTGGGGTTTGTTCTTGCCCCGCAGCACATCGGCGATCTCCGACGCCAGCCGGCCAAGATTCTTGCCGTCGGCATCGACGACCCACCAATTGCGTTGAACTTCACCGGGTTTCGCCGAATAGGTTCTCACACTGCCTCCTTAGAACGCGACGGAAGATAATAGTGGAGGGGGCAGTTGCTGTCAAGCTGAAATGGGCCAAAATCAGGGCCTACAGGTCAGGATCAACGGTAATTGCCCGCCCAGGTTCGGCGCCGGTCTGCCCGGATACCAAGCCAGCCCGCTCCGAGACCAAGCTGGCCACCGAATCGTCAGGGAGCATCGCGCCGTGGCATCTCTCTGATCCGCCAGGCGACGCGACCACGAAGCTCTCGAATATGACGTCCAGCCATCGAGTTGACACGTTAGGTTCGAGGAACGTTTTGAAGCCCATCAGATGAGAGGCATCGCCAGCAAACGCCCACCCTGTAATGAACCAAGCCACCTGCTCAGGATCCACCCACCCAGGTATCTTCCCTTCCTTCTGTCCATCACGGACGACTTGGGCGAACTGTCGGATCGAAGCGAGATGCTTCTCGGCGAGTATCTCCCTCAAGCCTTCGCTTCTGGCCCCAGAGATGAACTCCAAGAGTTGATGGGCATGATGACGCTCCCCCTGTAGAGTCCAGAGTTCCAGATGGTGGTCGCACATCTGCCTGAGACGTTCAAGCGAGTTTTCATCGCCGGGAGCTTCGCGAGAAGCATAGACTTTCTCATAGACAGCATCCAAGGCCGCCAGCAAGATGGCCCGTCTGCTCTCGAAGTGAGTGTAGAGAGAAGCCTGCCGTATACCAGCGCGCGCCGCGATCCGGGCCATGGTTGCGCCACGTAGACCGTGCTCGGCAATCAAGTCGAGCGTGACCTCGACGATCTGCCGTCTTCTCGCCTCAGCCGTCATGCGGCGAGACCCTGAAGCCATCCTCTCTCCCTTCTCCGTCCTTAGCCCGAAAATCCAGCACGAATCCCAGCACGCAGCACGACAGGCTGTTGACGAACTGATGCATAGCGGGTACTTTAGCGCATACAACAACCGGTCGTACGGTAGTTTAGTGGGTGATCGATCCTCAGAGGCATGGAGCGAGAGATGGCTAAGATGCAAAGACTGACGAATCTCACGACCGGAGGGCCGGTACACGTTGACGTCGATAACGGCCGGATTGTCCGCATCGTACCCCTCGAACTGGACGAAAGCGACGGTCCATCTTGGACCATTCAGGCCAGAGGACGGGAATTCACTCCACCCCGCAGGACAACCCTGTCCAACTGGACGGTCGCCCACAAGTCCACCATCTACTCCCCGAAACGCATCCTGACCCCCCTCAAACGCGTTGATTTCGATCCCAAGGGAAACCGGAACATCCAGAAACGGGGTGAATCCGGCTATGAGCCCATTAGTTGGGATGAAGCGCTGGACATAGTGGCCGAGGAGATGATTCGCCTCAAGCGCGAGTATGGACCCGCGGCCATGATGACAACCCCTTCCTCTCACCACATGTGGGGCAACGTGGGATACCGGTTCAGCGCATATAACCGCTTCATGAACCTATGGGGCATGACCTACGTCGAGCACAACCCCGATAGTTGGGAAGGCTGGCAGTGGGGTGGAGACCATATGTGGGGCTTCAGTTCCCGTCTGGGTATTCCCGAGCAGTACGATCTTCTCGAAGACGCTTTGAAACACGCTGAGATGATGGTGTTCTGGTCGAGCGATCCGGAGACCACCTGCGGCGTCTACGGCGCGCATGAGAGCACCTGCCGCCGTCAGTGGCTGAAAGAGTTGGGGGTCAAGATGGTCTTCATCGATCCCTATTTCAACCACACCGCCGGCCTAGTAGGAGACAAATGGTTTGCGCCCCGCATGGGGACAGATGTTGCCCTAGGTCTGGCGATTGCCTTTGTGTGGCTCACTGAAAATCTGTACGACAAGGAATTTGTTGCATCACGTACTCATGGCTTCGACGAGTGGAAGCGCTATGTCCTCGGCGATAGCGACGGTGTGCCCAAGACGCCGGAGTGGGCCGAACAAGAGAGCCTTGTGCCCGCCCGTGAGATCCGGGCTCTGGCCCGCGAGTGGGGATCCAAGAAGACTATGCTCGCGGCCGGAGGCATGGGCGGCTGGGGAGGCGCGTGTCGCTCCTCGTACGGGGCCGAGTATGCCCGGACCATGATTGCCCTTGCCGCAATGCAGGGGTTGGGCAAGCCGGGGAGCAACATATACTCCACCACAGGTGGCGCACCGGCCGACCGGGCTTTCTGGTTCCCGGGATACGCCGAGGGTGGCATCTCAGCCGACACCGCCGGCACCGCTGCGGGTTTCCGCTTGGCTCCTCGCATGTGGCCCAACGGCGGCAGCATCTCCAACCCACAGCATAGCGCAGAGGGCCAGATCGGCTACCGCCTCCGGATTCCCGAAATGATGAACCACGAGAAGATCGAGTGGCGCAGTAAGGGCTTCTGCGGCGGCTCAATAGAGATGCAGTTCAAGAAGTACCAGTATCCCGCCTCCGGTTACCCGCACGTACAGATGTATTACCGGTACGGAGGCTCCTTCATAGGCACCATGACCGAGACCAACCGCTTCGTGAGAGCCTACCGGGAAGGCAAAGTGCCCTTTGTTGTCAACCAGTCCATCTGGTTCGAGGGTGAAACCAGATTCGCCGACATCATCCTGCCGGCCTGCACC
>CAZOJR010000191.1:0-4735 GCA_964580165.1 uncultured Gaiellales bacterium | reverse complement strand
CTGGTTCTCGTTACCTTCGAGCCCGACGGCAGCCTCCCGGCGGATCCCCGCTTCACTGACGTGCCCTTTGACCACCCCTACTACAACGCCATCGAAAAACTGGCGCAGCGAGGTATCCTCAAAGGAGGCTCCGACGGTAGCTTCACTCCGGACGAGTCTCTTACCCGCCAGCAGTTTGCCAAGATGATAGTGCTTACCTTGGGTCTTACGGTCACCGGTAACGAGACATGTTGCTTTACCGACGTGGAATCATCTCTTGATGCCGGCGACCCCTTCTATCCCTACTTCTACGTGGCCCTCTGCGTCAAAGAAGGCATAGCCCAGGGTACTGCCCCAACTACATTCGACCCCTACGGCAACTTGAGCCGCAGCCACCTGATAAGCATGGTAGCAAGAGCCGCCAATCTAGCTGAGCCCCCGGCGGATTATGTACCCGGCTTTACTTCCGCTCAGTTCGGTTATCTCGAGCACTATGCGAACGCCTGCAAAGCCGCCTATGCCGGACTTCTTGCCGGTATGGAGATAGGGCCCGCCTACGACTTTATGGCCCCGGCTACGCGGGCCGAGGCTGCTCAGCTGCTCTGGAATCTCTACCAGTACCTGCATAAGTAGGATATGAACCCGCGAAGGCGCGCACCGTCATAGGGAGCGCACCTTCGCGGGGTGAGACGCTAAGAAATGCCCGAGCCCGAACCTTCAGCTACCAGATACCCTTCCAGTAGGGTTTGATTTCTTCGAGGGTCTCACGCACGTCGGCACGCTCGTCTTCCGTAACCGCCGGCTCGAATTCGGGTGACTCCCCCGAGAGTCCTTTCAACGTCGCCGCTACCGAAGCCGCCATCATCTCTGGTACGTAACCCCCTTCGAGAAAACACAGGGGCCCACTTGCATCTAACTCATGAGCAAGGTTCAAGAGCTGCGCCGCCATCCACTGAAACGATTTCTCCGAGAAACACAGGCCGCCTAGAGGATCACCCTCCTGCGGATCGTACCCGGCCGACACAAGCACCAATTGTGGCCTAAACGCGCGGGCAAGCGGGGTGAGAAGTGTACTGAAAGCCAGATGTACTGCTCCATCTCCCGCGCCGGGTTGCAGGGGTACGTTCGCCGTGAAACCGGCGCCGGTGCCGGCGCCGGTTTCACGGCTCATGCCGGTGCCCGGAAAGTGGCCAGCCATATGCATGCTGAAGAAGAGCACGCGGGGATCGTTGTAGAAGGTGGCCTGGGTTCCATTGCCGTGGTGCACATCCCAGTCAACGATCAGCACGCGCTCCAACCCCAGTTTGTCCAGCGCGTAACTGGCCGCAATGGCAATGTTGTTAAACAGGCAGAATCCCATCCCGCGTGAGTGACACGCGTGGTGACCGGGCGGACGTACCAACATGAAGGCGTTCTGGTTACCCGAGAGCGCACGATCAACCGCCGCTATGCCGGCACCCGCAGCTAGCACAGCAGCTTCGTATGATCGCGGCGACACCGCGGTGTCCCAATCAAGCCAACCTCCGCCTTCGGCGGCAAGTCTGCGAACCGATTCGATGTAAGTGGGCTCGTGTACCCGAGCGATGGCCTCGATTGGTGCCGGTTCCGGCTCGATCCACTCAAGATCGAGGTTGCTGCCGGCGAGAACCTGCTTTGTGACTACCAGCCGTTCTTTATTCTCAACATGGTCACCGGTGTCGTGCTGGATAAACAGCGGATGGTAATAGACCGCGAGCGGATCCATAAAGAAGCGTCTCTAGATCTCTATAGGATGATGCGGCAGGCGCCGTAATAATTCCTGGTCCAGACCGCATCGATGCGCACATTCTTTCCCGTCCCCGCGGCATGGATCATCTTACCGTCTCCGATGTACATGGCCACATGGCTGATAGGGCTGTGGAAGAACACCAAGTCGCCCGGCTCAAGATTCGCCCGAGACACAGGCTGTCCACAGGAATACTGCATGCGGCTTGAGTGCGGCAGGCTGACACCGACCTTGTTATACACGTACATGACGAATCCCGAGCAGTCAAAACCGCTGGGGCTCTCTCCCCCCCAGACATACGGGCAGCCCAGATACTCCATGGCGATCGAGACCACTTCGCTGCTGTTTGCCGAGTCGGGTACTGAAACACTGACATCCTGGGATGAGCTTGGACTGGTGGAATTGTTCTGCGCCGTCTCTTCTGACTCGGCCTCTGCCGCCGCCCTGGCAGCAGCTTCAGCCTCAGCCTGTTTCCTCGCCTCTTCGGCTTTCTTCTTGGCTTCGGCCGCCAGCCGCGCCTGCCGCTCAGCTTCTTCTCTCTCGAGCTGGGCGATCTCCGCCTCTTTGCCGGCCAAAGCCTCCTCATTAGCCGCCAGCTGTTCTCCGACCTTGGTCTTGGCCGCTTCCGCCTGAGCGGCGAGAACTTCCTGGTCTTCGATCTGTTGCGCGAGTTCGGCTTTCCGCGTCTTCACCGCATCCTGATAATCGGTGACTTCGGCCAGGATCTCCGCGTCCCGCTCGCTGAGACGCTCCATCTGGTCCAGGAAGTTGACGACGTCGGAGAAAGACGATGCGCCCATGAGCGCGTCGAGCATGCCCAGCTGACCCTGCTTATAGATCTCGACCAGCCGGTCCATCAAAGTGGCACTCGCTGCTTCAAGATCGGCCTCCGCCTTGGTCAGCTCAGCCTGGGTCCGCTCAGCAGCATCTTTGGTTTCGCTCAGTTTGGATTTGGCGTAGTTATACTCTTCAACCGCGGCATCCAGAAGCGCGTCCAGCTCGTCGATGCGCTCCTGCAGAGCCTCAGCTTCGTTCTTAGCCTCGGTGATTTCGGCCGGCTCGGCCAAGGCAACCTCACCCAACACCAGTCCGAAGACTGCGAAAGCGAGGAAGATTACGATGAGATGCCGCCCGATGCCGCCTGACTTGCCGGTGATAATCGGTGCCTCCCCGATCGTCTTTGGATTCAGAGCGGCCACCGGCCGCTCACCTCAGATTTCTACGTACTCTATCATTTTCCTGGCCCTGCAACCACCCGTGGAGCAAGAGGCACAGCTAGAGGCGGGCCAAGTACGCTTCGATGCCATGCATGATGGCCTCGGCTTCCTGCGCTATCACTCTGGGATCGGCCAGTGTCAAACCCTCTACCGGATGGCTCACGAAACCAGGCTCGATCCTAACCGCCAAGGGCTTGACCTCACGGAGACACGCATAGTTGCGACCATGTTTGTGGAGATCGACTCTGCCCAGTTCCCGGGTCAGGGCGTCCACCACATAGCCCGCCAAGCGCCGGCCGGCAGAAGACTGATACACCGAGTTAGCAAAGTAGTAGGTGGCCGCACCCCGCGCCTTTGAGCTCACACCCCAATTGTGATGTATGCAGACGTGAATATCAGGCGCCCACGCATTAGCAGACTCGGTCCGATCATAGAGACGCATCGCCGTGTTGCCGTCGCGCGTCAGGTAAGTCTCCGCTCCATGGTCCTCGAGCAGGCGAGCAAGTTTCACCGCCAGGACAAGGTTGAGATCGTGCTCACACAGACCGCCGGCCCCTTCGTAGCCATGCTCACTCCCACCATGAGCAGGGTCGATACTGATCCGCAGTCCCGGTAGGACGCACTTCCCCACGTAGCCATTCATGCGATCTGGGATGTTGCCCGCGCGGCCCTCGTCACTTGTCTTATGGAGACGGCGTAGCCGGTCCAACGTGGTCTCGCCCACAATACCGTCTACATTGAGTCCGGCGTTACGTTGGAACTCAGTGACGGCCACTTCCAGCTCCGGCGAGAAGATGCCGTCTACCGGACCCGAATCAAAACCTAACTCGTCGAGCCGGCGCTGAAGAAAGAGAACATCATCGCCACGCATGTAGGGAACACGGAGATAGAGAAGACGTTCGCCCGGAATGTACCCGGCCTCGACAAGCTCGGTCCAGGTATTCTCTTCCACAATCCCGTCGGAAATTAGCAGCCGCCGTTGCTGAAACGCCCGTATGGCGTTCTCAGTGTGCGGTCCGAAGAATCCGTCAGCGCCCTCCCGCCCCAGCAAGTACCCCAAAGCGGCAAGACGCGTCTGGATATCGACTACCTGTTTGCCTGTATCTCCTCTGCCGACGGGACGCATTTGCCCATTATACTCATAGGCATGGGCCTCCTCGACAAACCGCGCCGGAGATATTCCTCCAACCGTACTTGGGCGGTAATCACGACCGTTCTGTGGGCCATCGCGGCAGGACTGCTGGTCTACTATCTTTGCGGCATACACTCCGGTATCACGACATCCGCGGACGTCACGACGAGGGCGTATGCGGACGCAACCGCAGGTGATATCACCGTGGACGGTATGGCCACTAAGGTCGAGTCCACGATTCCCGGTCACGCAGACGCGGCAGTGACCACAACGGCGGAACCGGCCACTACCTACCGCTCATCCACCACCACACAGTCCGTCAGCACCACACAGTCCGTCAGCACCACGACCACAGTGCCGCCTCCACTACTCGTGGCGGCAAGCGGTGATGTTCTGGGTGACCGCCAGGTGGGTGACTTCATGGATGAATATGGCGGCGAGCCCCTCCTGGCCCACGTCAAACCATTTCTCGAGACCGCGCAACTGGCGTTCGTCAATCTCGAAGGCCCTATTTCCGACCGCGGCACCCGGGCATCTTGGAAGGAGTACACATTCCGCGCCCGGCCTGCATTGATCGATGCACTGGTGGCAGCCGGGATAGACGTAGTGAGTCTGGCAAATAACCACACTATGGACTATGGA
>CAZOJR010000190.1:0-4785 GCA_964580165.1 uncultured Gaiellales bacterium | reverse complement strand
TGGCCAAGCGTGGCATAACGGGCGCACAGAACTGTCTGGAGGGTAAGGCGGGGCTGTACAAGGTGTATCACATGGGCGCGTACTCAAGAGAGCGCCTGGTGGACGAACTCGGTACACGCTTTGAGGGTATCAACGTGTCGATCAAGCCGTATCCGTGCTGCCGGGGTGTTCACGCTTTTGTTGACGCTGGCCTTACGTTGGCGACCAAGCACGATATCCATCCACAGGATGTGGAGAGCATTCTCATTTACTGCGGAGAGGGCACATATGGGCTCCTCGGCTCACCATTGGAAGTGAAGGCGACACCGCGCAATCCCGTGGACTCCCAGTTCAGTATCGTCTGGGGAGTGGCGACGGCACTGGCACGGCGCCGCGTGACCCTGGACGACTTCACCTTAGACGCAATCAGGAGCCCTGATATCCTCGGCCTGTCTACGAAGGCAGAGGTGCAGGTCGACCACGAATTTGATCGTGGGGATCAGGGAATCGAGCCAGCTCGTGTTCGTGTCACCATGAAGGACGGTACGGTGTTCACCGAGCAGGTGGACCTGCCCACAGGCACTCCATCGCGTCCACTTTCATTCTCCGACATCGAGCGCAAATTTAGAAATCTATTAGTACATGCAGCCCAGCCGATCTCTACCGCCAATGCCGACCGGCTGGTGGAGGCGATCACTCGGCTTGAGGAGCTGGAGGACGTTCAAGACCTGGTCAGCCTCACCAGCTAGTGCGGGAGGTGCCGGCGAGCGGCGAGCGGACTTCTAGTAAAGCCATGTTTTGGGTGTGTAATTAAATTCTGGTCGAATTGCGATGGGAGGAATGGCGTTGATCAAGGTAAAGCAGCAACGCATGGACGAAGACGCGTTCATGGAGAAGCGCAAGGAGGTGCTGGCCGTCTGGCCCACGGGCAAGGAGGTTGATCTCGAAGAGGCCATCGAATACCAGAAATCTCTGCCCGACAGCAAGCGTTTCTACAAAATTCTACAGAAATACCACAACGAAGGTAAGATTTCGTTGTTTCCCCGGCAGGGCACTCCACTGGTTGATGACCAGATCGCGCTCATCCGTTCCCTGAATGAGCTGGATATCCATCTTCTGCCGTTCACGACTGATAGCTACACTCGCAATCTGCAGCTTAACAAGGTCGAGAAGGGGTTACAGGAAAGCATCAAGACAGGTAAGCCTTCTCTCAACGGTTATCCGATCATAAATCATGGGATCAAAACTAACCGTAAAGTGGTGGAAGCCTGCGATGGTGCCCTCGATCCTCGCTCATCCAGGATTGGTCAGAGCATGGTGGCCGAGATCGCTTTCGCCTCAGGGATGAACGCCTTTCCCAACAGCTTCTTTGCGTGGATTGCGGGATATGACAAGAAGGCGACTGTTGAGGAGTGCGTCGAAGCGGCTCAGTACACCGGGCGACTCATTGGCTACTACGCCGATCATGGAGTGATCATCACCACCGATTGCCATGGCTGGCTACCCAATTTCGTGATCCCGATGAGTGTGAACATGGCGACCCAGATTATCGAGTGTCTAGTGTCTGCCGAACAGGGCGTGAAGAGCGTGTTTCCACAGGTGAATATGCAGGGTTGCCTGTTCCAGGATATCGCCGACATGCGAACTTTGCCGAAGCTGATGCGGCAGTACCTTGATCGGTTTGGGCACAGCGATGTGATAATCCCCGGAGTCTTTGGAAGCCAGTCACCGCTCTTCCCCTTCCCGCAGGAGATGGGGAGCGCCTTCGGTTACATCGGGTATACGGCAATCACGGCTGCTCTTGGAGGTTGTGATGCCGTTTCCGTCAAGACTGTGGACGAGGCTGCGGGTGTCCCCAGTATGGATTCCCATCGCGAGAGCTATCTCGCAGCCAAGTGGATACTTGGAGCTTTGGAGGATCAGGAACTCCTGATCGACAACGACATGATTCGTCAAGAAGAGGAGGTTGCCACCGCAGAAGTAACGGCGATCCTGGACAAGGTTCTGGATCTCGGCGATGGCGATCTCGTGGTCGGCACAGTGAAGGCAGTGGAGTCAGGGGTGCTTGACTCGCCGATGTCCATAAATATCCACGCTCAAGACAAGGTACTCGGGATCCGCGATGAGATGGGCGCTTGCCGGTATCTCGACTTCGGCAATCTGCCTATTCCAGAGAGTATCAAGGACTTCCACCGCCAGAAGGTTGCCGAACGAGAGAAGACTGAGAACCGTGCGCTGGACTACTACGCATCCATCGAGGACTTCTGGGGTATCAGCAGGGGAAGGCTGAAAGGGATTTCGAGGTAGGATGCGCGAAGGCTGCGAGGAACGATGAGATGAGACTGGACGGCAAAGTGGCGATCGTTACCGGAGGCGGCACCGGCATCGGTCGAGCGGTAGCGGAGCGATTTGTTGCCGATGGGGCGTGCGTATGCATCACGGGGCGGCGGGCGGAGGTAATCGAGGCAGCAGCAGCATCTTTGCCACCGGAACGTGTGAAGACGTGCGCTTCGGACGTAACCAATCCGGTAGATGTGGATCGGATAGTTCGAGCGGCTCTTTCCTTCGGCCGGGGTCTGCATGTTCTCGTGAACAATGCTGGCACAGATCAGCATCTGGCGGCTGGTGTTGTTGATCTACCCTCGGTTCTTTGGAGTCGCGTACTCGAGGTGAATCTCACTGGTCCCTTTCTCATGATGAAGGCGGTTATCCCCCACATGATCGAGGCGGGCGGAGGTTCTGTCGTGAACATCTCATCTCTCGCCGGCCTGGTTAACCCGGCGGGTCTGCCAGCCTATTGTGCGTCAAAGGGCGGCTTGATAAGCCTTTCGAAACAGGTTGCCGTCGACTACGGTGTGAACGGCATACGATGCAACGTGGTGTGTCCCGGCGCAACGATGACCGACATGTTCGTTGGCACCATGGAACCGTTTGCTCAAGCCTGCGGTGTAGAGATCGAGGACGTGTTCAGTACGTGTGCTCGGGATGTCCCCTTGCGCCGTCTCTCCAGCCCTCATGAGATGGCGGGATTGTGCAGCTACCTTGCGAGCGATGACGCGAGTTTTGTCACGGCCGCGGTCATTCCGGTTGACGGCGGTGCTGTTGCCGTCGACGTGTCGGGTGCCGCCATCAATCAGATGGCTGCTCATTACACGGGCGCTAAAAGTGAACGATAGTTCACATAGTGTGGCAAAGCGGCGGCTAGGTTGTCGCCGATAGTAAACGATTGTTCACATAGTATTGCGTCAATTCGCGGGCCAGAATTGGAGTCATGAAGCGGAGTCGTCTACCATTGTTCGGGTGGCTACTACGGGTGCCACTGCGGATACTCTGGAAACCCGGCGCACGATCGTCATGAGTCGATTGCTATGAAGGCCAATGCAGCTTCTTCTCTCTCGCCATCTTCCAGAGTTCTTCGTTGGTTCCTGGCTCCAGTAGACAAGCAGGCAGGGGACACAACGCCATGAATTCTTCGTGGCGGGCCACTATATTCCTGATCCGTTCCTCGGGCCACGATCTATCCCATCCCAATCCGAGGTCCTCATTCACAATGACTACGTGGATGTCAGTGTGAGGGGGCTTACATTCAATGATGGTCGTGACCGCACAAACTTTCGCCTGGATAAGGCAATCATGACATCTACCCGACTTGGTACAAGGAGTGGGAGCGCCCTTTCTGCGCAAGTGCTCGGGGGCGATTACGTTCTTCACCCGGTCCATTGCTTCATCGAGGTTTTTGACTATCTTATTGCGACCCACGACAAGGATGCTTGTTGGATGTCCCCAGAACATGCCAGCCACCCGGTTGCCGGCGCCATCGATGTTTACGAGTCTCCCGTCTTCGGTGAGAGAGTTACTTCCGGTTAGAAAGACGTCACAAAGTGTTGCCTCGAGCATGGGCCAGAAGGAGTGCTCAAAGAGCGAACGGACGTCCGTGATATTGTCCGGGATGGCGAAGCCGTTGATGAGCCGGTTGCCCCTTGTGTTGAGCGCGTCCACGATCCCAATCTGCCGTACGCTCGTCGAATCACCTGTCCCGACTACTGCTTCTGGGGGGATCAGATCAAGAATGATGTCCCTGGCCTCCGCAGCGTCTTTGGCCGCCCAGCCCACAATCCGCCTCTTTTTTAGCGATCTGATGGTTCTGTTGATGGTTTGTTCCATCTCTCCCCGCTTTCATCGCTTGACGCCGACTGTCCGTTGCCCTCGGGATTGCTGAAGGCGGGTCATCTCTGCATCGCGGACCAGGACATATCCCGCATCGAACCGCCGTTCTCGCTGTTTTCTCGGCGCATTATCGCGGACCTCGTGGCGAGAGACAAGCTAGAAGTGGCGCGATGTCTCCATGGACCGGAGACGGTGGTGTGCAGGAGGCTGTGCTATGCAGCCGGTGTCAGGAGTGATTGCCATGTGTACGCGTGTTTACAATCGTTGACATGGGCTGAATGCCTTTGCTAGATTGGTGAACAAGCGTTAGCCTATGTCGGGTCCGAGCGACATCAGAAGGTCATAATCGCGCGGTAGATGGTCGGAGGCCAGTATCTTACCCGATCTGGGTTCAATGTCCCTTTCTATCACTTGCGCGGTAGGCCGACAGAGCCGCGAGGCGCAGCGTTGGCTACATGGGAGCGAGGCATCATAGGAGGTTTCGTACTGATGGGTGGCAACAACAGGATAGACGTCAAAGCGGACAGGCAGGTCATACGAGGTACAAGCCTTATCGGTCCCCAGGATTCGGGTGCTCCCACCTTGGTGGATGTCAAGGACGGCAAGATCACCCGCATACGTCCGCTTCAGTACGAATCA
>CAZOJR010000189.1:0-4789 GCA_964580165.1 uncultured Gaiellales bacterium | reverse complement strand
CCTTGGCCTCAACTTGCTCATTACGCTACTGCAGGTAGCCGGCGGCATCATAGCCAATAGCCTGGGCCTTCTCTCCGATGCCGCCCATAACCTGAGCGACGTAGTCGCACTGGGCTTAAGTCTCTGGGCGGTCCGCCTCGGCCGGCGGCCCGCCACTCCTCGCCGCACCTTCGCCTACAAGCGGGCGGAGATCCTGGTGGCCATGTTCAACTCGGCGGTACTCGTGGCCGTCTCGGTGTATATCATCGTCGAGGCGGTTCGCCGGTTGCTCGATCCCCAACCGGTGGAGGGGCTGTGGGTTATTGGATTCGCGGCTGGAGGCCTTGCCATCAATGCCCTCGCGGCCGCCATGCTCCATGCCTATCACCAGGACCTCAATCTGCGAAGCGCCTTTCTTCACCTGGTGGGAGATGCCGCGACCAGCTTCGGAGTCATGGTGAGCGGCCTCGTCGTCTATCTGTGGGACTGGAACTACGCCGACGCCATCGTATCGATACTGGTGTCGCTGTGGATAAGTCGTGAGGCGGTCTCCATCGTGCGTAGCACCGTCAACGTACTCATGGAGGGAACCCCGGAAGGTATGGAATTCGCCGAGGTGAGGGAGGCAATGCTCGCGATCTCCGGAGTACGCGGGATTCATGATCTGCACATCTGGTCCATTTCATCCAGCGATCTCGCCTTGTCGGCGCACGTAGTGGTGGATGACGGAGCGCTTTCCGAGCTGACAACGCTCGCGGGCGCCGTCAAGAGCGTTCTTGCCGAGAAATTCGGCGTGGGGCATGTGACCCTTGAATTGGAGACGGTTGAAGGAGAATGCGCGGGCAGCACCTGCTACCTACCGCCTGACAACCTGGCCGGCAACCATCAACATATAGGGCACCAGCACTAATCTTGACTGTGTCGGCTTGGACCCGGCCGGCTTAGGTCAGCCTTGTTCAGCCTTGTTTGGCTGATGAACTTCACCGGCAAAACCAAGAACCGGCGGGACCCAGAAACGTCGCAATTGATCCCAAACCATGGGTGGCGTGGAATACCATTTGTACTATACTGACTAGTCAGTACAATTCATACCCACAGGTTAGGGACATGGATACACTTGTCACACTCAAGGAGACGATTTCCCAGGAGATCGCACCGACACCTGAGGTACTCGCCCAAGGCCTCACGCTCTGCACACGCCGCGGAGCTGTTTACAGAGACGTCGATCTCTCACTCAACAAAGGTGAGGTGGCCGCCATAGCGGGACCTTCGGGGTCAGGAAAGACCGCACTTCTTCTCACTCTGGCGGGGCGCATGAGACCCACGTCCGGATCGGCAACGGTATGTGGCTTCGACGTGACGAAATCCGCACGTCGCGTCCGCCGGCTCATCGGCCTGAGCATCTTCCCAGGAGTGAATGATCTTGACGATACAACCACCATTGAGGCTCAAGTACGAGCGGAACTTATTCTCCATCATCTGCCACACGACAAGGCTGCGGTTCATCGTCTGCTCCAAGACTTCGACGTCGACGCGCAGCCGCGCGCCGAAATCGGCTCGCTGTCCAGAGCCGAACAAATACTTCTCGGTATCGGGTTGGGCCTTCTGCACCGGCCCCGCGTGCTCATGGTCGACGGCGCCGATCTCAATCTGACCGGCGATGAGCGCTCCCGCGTGTGGCGGACCGTACGTGAACTCGGAAATCAAGGCATCACAGTCATGACCAGCTGCGTGGAGCCGCCGCCTGCCGGCTTCGCAGACATCGTCTACAGCATGGGGGGTGCGCGATGAGATCGGTAAGACTGGGACTCCTCGAGTTACGACGCATCTTTTCTACCCGGCCGGTTAGGCTGGCTGTTTGCGTCGTCGCGATGGTGCCCCTGCTCTACGGCGGACTCTACCTTTGGGCTTTCTGGGATCCCTATTCCCGTCTAGACATGCTCCCCATTGCGGTGGTGAATCTCGATCAACCGGTCTCTGCGAACGGACAGACCGTCCAAGCCGGCGTTGACCTTCTGACCAATCTCGAGGAGAGCGACAGCTTCGATTGGCAGACCATGTCGGCAGAAGAAGCCGCGCAGAAACTCGATGATGGTAGTTATCAGCTATCTCTCACCATCCCGGATAACTTCAGCGCGGCTCTGGTATCCGCCTCGGGAGATACACCCGAGCGCGCCGAACTCCAAGTCGCGGATACCGGCACCAACATCCTTGTTACCCAGATAGCCGACCGCGTCCTGGAAGAAGTACGGACGGCAGTATCCTCCAAGGCTTCAGCAACGTATCTGGACAATATCTACGTCAGCCTTTCCGACTTCAGCGAAAATCTCGAGACCGCGGCCACTTCTGCAGATCAGCTCGCCGATGGAATGAAGACCGCAGAGGAAGGCGCGCAGGATCTGCAGCAGGGCCTCACTACAGCTGGCTCCGGCGCGGACACCCTCGACTCCGGCCTCGCCAGTTTGGAGTCCGGCGCCGAGAACCTCACCAGCGGTTCGAGCACCGTGGCAGATGGAGCCTCGACCTTGGCGGCCAACCTATCGACCGCAGCTTCTGGAGCCAGCTCGCTAGCCACGGGAGTCTCGTCCGCGGCGAGCGGCGAAGCAGAGCTTGCCGCCGGCCTGGCCAAGCTGGATACCTCAGGTGACACCCTTGTGAATTCCGTAGCCGCTCTTACTGCAGCCGCGGATCAGGTGAGCACCGGTGCTGAGGCCGCCGTGGTCGCCGGCCGGCAGGCCACGGCGGCCAGCGACCAGTTGGCTTCCGGTGCTGAAAGCCTCAGCAGTCTTCTATCAGGACTCGCGGCCGCGCACCCCGAGTTCGCAAACGATCCGACCTTCGCGGCCGCGGTCGCTGCCGGTTCACAAGTGGCGGCAGGCGCTAGTCAACTTGCTACCGGAATTGCGGCCACCACCCAGGGCATGCAACAAGTGGCCGAGGGCGTAGACAGTCTCAAGACCGGCAGCACAGCGCTGAGCCAGGGTCTCTCTACGTACACGGCAGGAGTCACAACCGCCGCCGTGAGTTCCGGCAAGATCTCCGCCGGTCTCAACACACTCGCGGATGGTGGCCAAACCCTCGCCTCAGGCCTCTCTGCGGCCCAGGCAGGTGCGTCTACACTCGCCAACGGCACCGCGCAGCTCGCCAGCGGCACCGAGGCTCTCCAGACGGGGGCCGGAAGTGCCGTGGCAGGCGTCGAAAGACTTTCCAGCGCTTTGGATACTCTTGCCGAGGGCTCAGGTTCGCTTGCCGCGGGCGTCGGAGAGGGAGCGGAGGGCGCACAGAAGCTGGCCAGCGGCCTCTCGGACGCAACTTCACTCGTCCCCAACGACAGCGCTTCCGAGCGGGAGACTCGCACGCAGATCATGGCCTCACCTGTCGCTTTGGACGAGACCACCACTCACGAGGTACCTAATTACGGCACCGGATTCGCGCCGTACTTCATTCCACTGGCCCTCTGGGTCGGTGCGCTCATGGCCTTCTTCGTGATACGGCCCCTGTGCGCCCGGTCTCTATCCAGCACGGCATCCAATCTCACCGTGGTTCTCTCCGGGTACTGGCCCGCTGCCGCTCTGACCACGGCACAAGCCGTCATCATGATGCTGGTGCTGCAGTTCGCTCTGGGATTGCAGCCGGTGAACGTGCCTCTGTTCTATGTGTTTGGAATTCTCGTCTCCTTGGTGTGCACGGCGATCATGCAATTCTTGAGCGGCTCAATGGGCACCGCCGGAAAGTTCATAGCCGTTGTGCTGCTGATGCTCCAACTAACTTCGGCGGCAGGCACGTTTCCGCTCGAGACGGTGCCTCACTTCTTCCAAGTGATCAATCCGTACCTCCCGATGACCTATGTGGTGCTAGGATTGCGCCAAGTGATAACCACTGGAGACATAGCCGCGTGGGCCGGCAATGTCGGGATTCTGCTTGCGTTCGGTGTCGTGGCTATGGCCGCGACATATCTGACGGTGTGGCGCCGGCGAGTGTGGACCATGGAACGCCTCAAACCAGAATTCACGATCTGAAAGCACCCCTAACGGCAAGAATGACACGAGGACAAGTGGCAAACACCAGCACACGAGCGAAGCTTTTTGATGCCGCTGCGAATCTGATCGGCAGGCAGGGCCTCCACGCCACAACCGTGGAGCAGATCGTCGAGCTGGCAGGTGTGGCGAAAGGCACGGTCTACTACCATTTCAAAGGCAAAGACGAACTGTTTCAGGCCCTCCTCATCGAGGGCCTGAACCGCTTTGCCGGCACGCTCCGCGCCCAGGCCGAAGACACCTCGCGACCCTCCGAAGCACTGATCAGGGTAGTACGGGCCGAACTCGAAAACATCACAAGATACGAAGCGTTCGCCCGGCTTCTGATGTCACAGGTCTGGCGTGCGGACAGCCTGTGGAGCAAAGAAGCGTTGCGCGTGCTTCATGAGGAGATCTTCGCGGTCATTCAAGGGGTCCTGGAGGCCGGCCAAGCGGCAGGCGAGTTCAGGGTTGAGCTTGACGCCCGTATGGCTGCGCCCGTCATCTTTGGGATGGTTGCCATGGCCGCGCTTGGGGCGACACGCTCTGAGGCGAGACTCACCCCCGATGAGTCTTCG
Source organism: uncultured Gaiellales bacterium (assembly GCA_964580165.1). GTDB lineage: Bacteria > Actinomycetota > Thermoleophilia > RBG-16-64-13 > RBG-16-64-13 > RBG-16-64-13. The sequence goes on along the minus strand of CAZOJR010000189.1, from coordinate 216 downwards.
GAGTACCTCATGGAAATGGCTTTGGGCACGGTGCGCTGCTGAGCGGCAGCGTGCGACGTGGCCACCGGAGCCAAGAAACACGTGGAAGCCTTCTCCCCTCGAATGTTCCCATGGAAGGCATTCAAGACGGCTCGTGACTGACGCCAAGAGTAGAGCCTGGTGAGATCCGGACGCGTGGCAGCTCAAGACGGCGCATGACGGTGTGTAACGGCGATG
>CAZOJR010000188.1:0-4789 GCA_964580165.1 uncultured Gaiellales bacterium | reverse complement strand
TCCGCTTGAGGGGAAGCCACTCACATTCCCAGTCGCCGAAGTCGTTGGTAGTAGTTTCGTACGTCTCGCCGGTCTCGCGGCAGGTCAGTTTGATCTTCGCGCCGATGCAGACCTCCTCCATCTCCTCTGGATAGTAGACGGTACCGGCAATGAAAACCGTGGGGATATTCAGATGGACTACATTAGTTTCTTGTCCCGCGAGAGCTTCCAGCTGGGTGACCCGGGAGGAAGCGATTTTTTTGCTGATAGCGCTCTCGGGATCATCCAAGTCGCCGAAGTACAGGGCCATGTTGGGACAGCTTTCTACACAACGTGGGACCTTGAACTTGGAGTCTCCTAGGTACGACAGGTATTCCGGGTCGTCCAGCAGCTCGGCACACATCGTGCATTTCTGCGGGATCTGGAGTTCCTCGTTCCAATAAACTGCGCCTATGGGGCAGGCGTCAACTATAGCCTTTTGTCCCTTGGCCTTGACGGGGTCGATGATGACGATGCCGTCGGGGCGTTTATAGACGGCGCCATCTTTTGCGACTTTCATGCAGGCAGGATCCTGGCAATGGGAACAGGGAGTCGGAACCGTGGCGGTCTTGACGCGGCGGGAGCTGTCGCCGCGTTCCCACTCGCGTATGTTCATCCAGAACTGACCCATCATAGGCTGTGCGGCCGAAAGCGACGTGTCATAACCGCAGTGCTCATCCTTGCAGGCCGTATAGCAGCAGTAGCAGGACATGCACGCGCTCGAATCAATGGCAATTCCTAGTCTCATCTCTCAGCGCTGCCCTTCGTCAGATAGTTCTCTCTTACCTTGGTCTGTATCTTCTCGAAACCGTGGCCTTCAATGATTTCTTTACAGGTTTCGGCCTTCGGATCCGCATCTAGCGAGACGGCGTCCAGCTTGTATTCGAAGCACTGACTGTCAGGAATCGGACCTTCGTACTTGCAGACGTCCAGCAAGGTAGAATTCGGTGCCATGCCGGGCACCATCGAGCCCATCAGTTTGCCGGGACACAAGAGGTTTACGCAGCCGCCGATGTCCATAGAGCACTCGCCCGGCTCTACAGGGTTGTAGATACCAGAGGAACCGTACGCGTGGATGGTGTTTTCTTCAACGCGATAGGTAACACGAGCCACACAAAGTACGCTGCCACGCTCGTTGAACAGCAGTATCAGATCGTCGTCCTTGATCCCCTTCTCCGCAGCCTTCTTCGGATGGATACGAGCGATCAGATAGGGATTATTGTTGATGTACTTGCGATTCTCCGGGATCTCCCACAGCCAAGGCGTGGACGAGTTGTGCTGTGTGTGGTAATCGAAGCGGGGATGGGGAGTGATCAGGTGGAAGGGGTACTTCCGAGCCTTGATGGAGTGGTGCCCTTCCCAGCTGTGCTTGTAGGTGGCGATGGGCGTACGGGTGTCGTCATACGGGGCCCAATACAGCAGAGACTCTGAGACGAACTCGAACTTGCCGGTGAAGGTGCCGAGTTTGCCTTCCTCTAGGAAGGGCTTATGGTTTGGCGTATCGCAGGGATATCCCTCAGCGAACCAGCGAAAACCGTAGTGACGTTCCCGGTCCTCGGGGACGCCGGCTATGTAGTAGCCCTTCTTAACAAAATCTTCCCAGGATATCTTGTCGCACAGATCAGACTTCTCCCAGAAGCGCTTGCACCAATCGAGTTCGGTGCGTCCCTCTGTGTACTTCTCACCCCAACCCAGCTTTTCGGCGACGTGGGCGAATATCCAGTAATCGGAGCGAGATTCCCACAGCGGTTCGATGGCTTTGTCTTGGAATACCACGACCTGCCAACTGCAGCCTGTCTGCGAGTGCGATTGATAGCCACCGTTACCCGAGTTGCAGTATTCACCAATGTCATAGCGCTCCAGGTTGGTGCAGGCTGGGAAGACCACGTCCGCAAACCGGGCTTCACCATGGAAATGGACGTCTTGATTGACGACGAACTCCAACTCGGGGCACTTGTACATCTTGACCCATTTGTTGGTGTCAAGCATAGTACCGATGAAGCAACCACCGTAGCGCCACAGCATGTGGACCTTCGAGCAGCCGGGCTCGGGGTAGATGTGCTCTGTGAACTCCTGATCGATACCTCCCCCGCAGAAACCCTCGCCATACCACTCGTAGTGGCCTTCCAGAATGGCGTCCGGCAGGTTGGGACGGTACAGCTTCTGGGTCACCGAGTTGACGGCGGCTTGATCGGCGATGGGTTGATTGGCGATCTGGCTGAGAGGATCGGAGTAGCCGCCGAACCAGAAGTCATAGTCCATAGGGCCGCCGGTGGTGGCTGACCAGATGTTCTGCCCGGGTTTGCCCATGCCCTGCATGGCGAAGAGCTGTACCATCAGGCGGGCAAACTCAGTGCCGTTAGCCGTCCTGCACACTCCGCCGAAGCCGCCGCGCAGGCCGCTGCCGCCCATTGTTTTGGTGGAGGCCCAGCGGCGGGCCAGTGCCTTGACATCGGCGGCGGGGATGCCGGTCTCCGCTTCGCACCACTTGGGAGTCTTGGGCGTGCAATCCGCTCCCTTTCCAAGGATGTAGTCCGCCCATTCGTCGAAGCGATGGGCGTGCTTCGCAATGTATTCCTTGTCGTAGGTACCCTCGGTCAGCCACACGTACGCGATGCCTTCACAAAGGGCGGCGTCGGTGCCTGGGCGGGGGGCAAACCACTTGTCTCCCTGCTTGACGCAGGAGAAGTTGCTGAACGGGTCGATGTAGATGAATTGCACACCCATATCGTCCAGCCAGTGCCGCCACATGGTGGATTCATTGCCGGCATAGCCGCCTCTGGTGGTGTCGGGGTCGTGGGACCACATGATCATGGTCTCCACGTTCTGCATGGCATCCTCGAGAAGGTCGAATGCCTCAGTTCCGCCGAGACGCCAGTAATAGCCGTAGGTGTGCGGGCAGCCCCAGGTGAACCCTTCCCATGAATCGGGATTGTCTTTGACCTCGGTGTAGCCGAGCATTCGGAAAAAGCGGGCAAAGGTGGACAGCTTGTACCCGAGGAGTCCCCAGGAATGGTGAGAACTGGTAAGGGCGGTGACGGACTCTTTGCCGTAGGTGGACTGGATGCGTTTGATCTCGCGAGCCACCAGATCCAGTGCTTCATCCCAGGTGGCACGGCGGTAGCCGGATTTCCCCCGGTTTTCGGCGTTGCGATTCTGGCCATCCGGTGTTTCCACGAAGTCTTCGCGGATCATGGGGTAACGGATGCGGTCGTAGGAGTAGGCGCGGTTCTTCTCGGTCAGCGCGATGAACGCCGGCGAGGTCTTGCGTTGAGGCGTGTAGTCCTTTCCGCGTGCGTTTATGACCCACCCGTCGGGGTCGGTCTCGTCGAATACAATCGGCCTTATGCGCCGGATAACACCATCAACCGTATGTATGGCGATAGGCCCTCCGACGCATATGCTGTGGGTGATCCTTTCAGTCATTGATATCTCCGTCCCTGATTGTTACCGCGGCCTTCGGCTGAGGGCGAAAGGCTCGGCGTCCTCTCAATATCCCAAGCCAAATCAGTTGGTAACTTCGACCAAGGACCTGGCAAAATCCGAAGTGGGGTGTATCTTGATCATGCCGCCGACAAGCTTGCCGTCGACGACTTCAAAACATCGGATGTTGTAAACCTCCGAACATACGACCTTGAAGATCCTACCGTCCGGTGCTTGATGCAGGCTGTTCAGCTTGAACAGGTGCTGGATCATTATTTCATTGGACATCTATAACTCCGCTCCCAGGGTTGCCGACCAATTTGCGTGCATCATCAGTTCTATTCTAAGGGTCTATTTGACCCGCTTGAAACTGTATTGCACCCCGTATCTTTCATAGCGCAGGTTGCCAGCCGGCTTCCAGCCGTCGAGACTGTTCAGAACGGCGTGCATCGCGTCCATATCTGCGGGATTCGGCACGCCGTAACCGCCCAAGCCCTCGTACCATACCTGGAGTGCACAAACGGTGCCGGCTGGTAATTCATCCAGATAGCGCCCCATGGCGCTCTGCAATTGCTCAGTATCATTGGTAGAGAATCTAGCCATCACAATAGTAGCCTCCTCGTGTGATGCGCCGGTTTCGCATCATACATATGTAGGTGTTTCATGTAGGTGTTTCATGCAATTCTCACAACACCGGTTTGGGTAGGAGCGATGGTTGAACGACGCACGATTTCATATCTATGTCGACGGCTATGATTGGCACTGCTACCTCTGGAGCTATGCCGTCGTTGATGTGTCGGGAACCAGGAATTCGATGTCGCCGTCAGCGTCTCGGTTGTCACCGGGAAACATGGTAAGGATGCCCTCTTCTGCGCTGGACATCACGCCATAGACATCTAGTGTTCTGTCGAACGACACAGCAAATAGAGAATCTGCCAGAGTGGCAAGATTGCGAATAGCCGCTATATGTTTCTCATCTTTTGGAAAGCAGTTCCGTCCTCCGCTGGGAGAACCGGGCGAATGGGAAAACACCTGGAATGTATCGTCTAGAGTCATGACGTACAGAAAGTAACCATCTGAACGGGCAACCACGATATTGCCCGTAGCCAGCTCCTCTATGATCGCGTCGCCTTGTTTGGGGAGAACAGCCAGCCCAACGAGATCAGGCGCGGTTGCCGCGTGATCGTGCGAGGCTCGCACAGAATCCGTTTCCGGGGAGAGAGCGGGGTGAAGCCCGCCCCCGTTTTCACCGGCGCTGCCATCAGCCGGGTCAGACTGTGGGCTCTGGGGGTTGAATCGGGCCTCGGGTGAGACCTGTTTGCGCCCGCTCCCGGTGGCGTTCTCTTGA
>CAZOJR010000187.1:0-4819 GCA_964580165.1 uncultured Gaiellales bacterium | reverse complement strand
CCTGTCGGCCGAGGCGGCGGTGTTCGGCGCGCGGGGTTTGTTGCCTATCTGGATCGAAGACGGTGGAGTGCGATCTCCGCTACAGAAGTTCACTACCCCGGAGCAAATGGAGGCGCTTGTCGACCGTCTGGGTGGTTGTCCCGGTGACATCCTGTTGGTCGTGGCAGATGCTAAGGCGATTGTGGAACCCAGCCTGGGAGCTCTGCGCCTGGCTCTGGCTGAGCGATTGGGAATCGAGCGAAAAGGATGGGAGTTTGCCTGGGTCGTCGATTTCCCGATGTTTGAATACGATGACAAAGAAAAGCGTTTGAAAGCGCAGCACCATCCCTTTACAAAACCGAGGATCGACAGTCTTGACGATCTTGTGGAGAAGCCGCTCCAGCTCGGCACATATGCCTATGATCTGGTGTTGAACGGGGTCGAACTGGGAAGTGGGTCGCTGCGCATCTCTGATCCGCGAATGCAGGAAGCGGTATTTGCAGTTCTTGGCTTTACCCAGCAGGAGATCGAACTCAAGTTTGGATTCCTGGTCGAGGCGATGAATTACGGCATCCCGCCATTGGGGGGGATCGGGCTTGGGCTTGACAGGATCGTGATGCTCATGGCGGGGGAGAACTCCATCCGCGACGTCATCGCGTTTCCGAAAACCGCCAGTGGTTCCTGTCCCCTCACTGAGGCCCCATCTCCGGTTGCGATCGATCAACTTCGTGAACTACGGATCAAGACGGTTTGACCGTTCTGCCATGAGACCAGAGGCGCTAGAGAACAGCAAATCTCAAGTGTAATCGCCGGCTGGACGAAGAAGATGATTGACCGGTGCATGCGAGCGGCTTGGCGGTCGCCGGAGGCGCATTGTCGGGTACGTGGGCCTGTGCTACCCTCGCAGTGCTCGACCTTGCGCGTGATCTGGCCCAAACTTGAGCCAACACATTTCGCTTGGGAGGCATGTTTACCTGGACGGCGTATATACCTTCCAGGGACGGCCGCCCACCTGCTTCGGCAGGTTCAAGCGCCTGTCAGACACGGCAAGGTGGAGCATTCTCATTGAGGAAGGGGCGCGATGTCCAGGCCAAGTAGAAAGCAGGTTGGATTCCTGCTCCTAGTTATGTCGGTTGCGCTGTTCGTCGCGGGCTGCGGAAGTGGCGGGGAGGATGAGACCACGACGACCGGCCTCCCGGTGGTCACGACGGTCCCGCCGGCTTCAGGCTCAGACGGTAGCGATCTCATCGACCGGCCCGTAGCCGTAACCGACGATACACCGGCTGATTTCGTTGAAGCATACGGCTCGAAGCCGCTAGTGGTTCTCTTTTATGTGCCTGGGGGCACTGACGATGTCAGCGTCTTTGAGAGTCTGTATAGACTTATTCCTTCCTTCGGGAACTACGTCTTTTTGATGTATGACTACAAGGTTCCTGATGCCTACGGAGATCTCTCCTCGCTTCTTGCGGTCGAATATCCACCCCAGATTGTCCTCATAGATAGGGAAGGGCTGGTTCGGGAAGTATGGAACGGCTATGTGGACGAGGGAACTCTCAATCAGAGTCTGGTCAATCTCGATCGTACGTGATTCCCCTCGGGAGATAATTGGTGTTCGAAGGCCGGGGTAACCCGGCCTTCGCCGTGATTATGGGAGAAAGGTCTTTACTTTGCCGGACATCACGAAACGAGGCATGAACGGGGCGGGTGTGCTCGTTGGGATGAGCGGCGGCGTGGATAGCGCTGTGGCCGCATTGCTGCTGAAGGAACAGGGCTACCACGTAGTTGGCGTTACGCTTCGACTCTGGAGCGATCCGGCTTCGGTCGACCATCGAACATGCAGATCCCCAGAAGCGGTTGAACGGGCAAGAAGAACGGCCGAGACGCTGGGTATACCTCATCTGGTCATTGATGCGGAAGAACCCTTCTATCACGGAGTGGTTGAGTACTTCGTTCAGGAATACGCGGATGGGCGCACACCCAATCCCTGCGTGAAATGCAATTCCCGGGTGCGCTTTGGGCTCTTGGCGGATATAGCACGAGATCAGGGGTTGAGATGGATTGCCACCGGGCACTATGCCAGGCTTGTGGGAGAGTTTCGCAACCTGGCCCGAGGCGCCGATAGGGGGAAAGATCAGTCTTATGTGCTGGCCGAGGTGAGTCCGCGGCTGCTGCGGCAAACGCTATTTCCGCTGGGTGCGATGACGAAGGCTGAGGTCAAAACCCTCGCCGCCCGTGCCGGTATCGTGGAACATGTAGCGCCCGAGAGTCAGGAGATCTGCTTCGTACCCGATGACGATCATCGAAGGTTCCTGCGGGAACGGTTGGGACTGAGGCCGGGGGCCCTGGTCGATCGGCGGGGCCGGCGCGTCGGCGGACATTCGGGTACGTACAACTTCACGATCGGCCAGCGCAAAGGTATCGGGATAGCCTCCGATCAGCCGTTGTATGTTGTGGAGGTTATCGCCGGCCGGCGAGAGGTACTGGTCGGCACGGCCGCTGATATTGCCGTGGGCAAGATCACAATCGGCGATATCGTCCACCACACGTCGGGGCGGAGCGGGCATACGGTTGTTCAATGGCGGTCGACGGGGGGCGCTCTACCGGCGTTCATGAGCGGCGTAGAGACCATCGTGCTCGAGGAGCCGGCAACCGGGGTATCTCCAGGTCAGACGGCCGTGGTGTACGATGGGGACGCGGTGGTTATGGCGGGTACCATCTGCTCGACCGAGAGATGGTCGGGCGAGATGGATAGTGTTCTCCACACACGGCAGGGGGGAGAATAGGGCCTGTGGTATAGTCTTGAGGTTCGATGCGCACCAGAAAGGGGCCTGAGATGGAGTGGGATGCCGGCGCAATCATGAGGATCGCCATCGGCGTCTTCTTCGTGCTTTTTGGCGTGGGGATCGCGTTCGCGCTGTTTCGTCTGGCAACCGTTTTTAAGCGGCTCAGCAGCATATTGGCGGATGCCAACACACAGGTATTGCCTCTCTTGAGCCGGATCGAGGGCACGCTCGACGGGGTCAACGCCGAATTGGGGAAGGTCGATGAGATCACGGGCTCTGTCGCAGACATCGTAAAAACGGCAGAGCAAACTACCACGGCCGTTTACGGTGCTGTGGCTAAACCGATGCGAAAGATATCAGGTGTAACGGCCGGGGTAAGCGAGGGGATAAGGTCGTTCTTCGGTATCGGGAGGGACAGGTGATGAAGATGCTTCGATCAATGGTTCTCATAACGCTCGGTGCGATAGCAGGAGGAGCGATCCTCGTTGCGCAGCGAATATCTCAAGAAACAGGGAAACCTCTGCAAGAAGCGTTTACTGATGTGCCGGCGGAAGCGCAGCGCATTTTTGCCGATCTGAGAGGTCGGGCATGTGAAGCCGTCGAACGCGGGCGCGAGATGTATTTGGATAGGCAGCAGGAAACCTACGATCAATCGTACGAGGACGTCCAGTCTTAGTAGGAGTATACCGTCACCGAAGTGAGCGAGCTGCAAGACACCGTCACGCTACGTATTCCGCGAGGCGGCCCCGCTTTGCCCGTTATGCGTGTACTCATGGGCGGGATGGCTTCGCGGCATGATCTCCCCGTTGACAGGCTCGATGACCTTCAGTTGGCGATGGAGACGCTTCTGGCGGAAGAGCCTGCCGTAGGAAGCGATTTCATCCTCGAAGTATCGAAATCCGGCGACAGCTTTCGTGTACGGCTCGAAGGTCTGGAGAATGAGAGCGTCAAGGCAGCCCTACTCGCGACCGAACCGTTCCGGCCTTGCGGGGACTGCCCCCTCGATGTACGTCTATTTCTTGAATCCCTTGTGGAACGCTATCGAGTGGTCGAAGGGGCCTGCGGATCATATGCGATCGAGATGGAGAAGCAGGCTTTCTAGGTGTCGCGGTTAGAGGCGAACAAGGGTCAGAGTCGTCCCGTATCAGGTCGGATTGGGTACGGTGAACGGCTGAAGACGCTTTCAGAGCGGGATCTGCTGCTGCGGCTCAAGGACGAGCATGACCTTGCTGCCCGCGAAGAGCTCATCACCCGCTATCTACCTCTGGTGAAAAGCTTGGCCAGGCGATTCGCTTCGCGCGGGCAGCCCGTAGAGGACCTTGTGCAAGTAGGTTCAATCGGACTTATCAAGGCCATCGACCGCTTTGATCTCGACAGGGGAGTCGAGCTCTCCACATATGCCACCCCCACGATCATGGGGGAGATCAAGCGATATTTTCGCGACAAGGGGTGGGCCGTCAAGGTACCGCGTGCCCTACAGGATCTCAATGTCCGGCTCAATCGGGTGATTGAACAACTCACGGTCGAGTTACGGCGTTCGCCCACGATCGCGGAACTTGCCGCCGCAACCGAAGTCACCGAAGAGGAAGTGGTGGAGGCGCTCGAGAGCGGACGAGCCTATAGCTCGGTGTCCATATTCTCCGGGGGGACGGGCGACGACGACGAGTCGCTGGAATTGCTCGATTACCTGGGGAGCGAAGAGGAAGCCTACGAGATCTTTGAGCAAAGACGCGTTCTGGCTCCGGCGATGGCACGTCTTGATCCCCGAGAACGGTTGATTCTGCACCTGCGTTTCTTTGAGGGAATGACCCAGACGCAGGTAGCGGCGCGCATTGGAATATCCCAGATGCACGTGTCGCGCCTGATTAGGAAGTCCATAGAAAACCTCCGTCAATACATGGCGGAAGATGAGACCTTGGCCCAGGCCGCCAAGGGGAGAGACGAGGTCTGATCCGTGAAGACGGCTGAACTACGGAAGATGTATCTGGACTACTTCATCGCTCACGGGCATCTGCTGGTGCCGAGTGCCTCCCTTATTCCTTACAGGGACCCCTCGG
>CAZOJR010000186.1:3179-4821 GCA_964580165.1 uncultured Gaiellales bacterium | reverse complement strand
CCGGTGATCTTGACCGGCCCGAGGTAGAGCAAAGCGTCAGATACGGCATTTTCCTTGTTAAACAGAACGTTGGCCAGCAAGATAGCCAGCCCGGCCACCACGAATATCCAGAGCGGCTTCAGCTGGGAGCGCAGGCCGACACCTCCGAGCAGCCGGCCCGCAAGCAAGGTGATCACGAAGATTACCGCCGGCGTTACCGGGTCGAAGATGAAAGTCAAAGTCAACGCTACCAGAACGATGGCGATCAACTTAATGCTTGGATTCCGTTGCTGCAGATAACTCACGTCAGATCCTCACTGAACCGGTGACATCTTCCGGTGCGCAGCGGCAGCAGGTTGCAGCCCTTCCTCCGCACTTTGCCGGGCTTGCCGTGCCGGCTGCACTCAGGAAACGCCCGACGGTCAAAAGACCTTCGGGCGTGCCTGCCACCTCGCGCAGGCCCGTACATACACGCCCAAGCACCGGCACGGCAAGCCCAGACGCCTCTACCAGATCCGGCTGCGAGAAGAAGCGCTCTGGAGAACCCGAATAGACCGGCCGGCCTCGGGACAGCACGATGAGCGAATCCGCAAACTCGGCGACCAACCTCATATCGTGGGTGATCATCGCCACAGTGCCCCCGCCTAGGCGAAACTCGTTCATCATCGCCATTAGTCTGGAGGCCTGCATTTCGTCCTGCCCCAGTGTCGGCTCGTCCAGGATGAGCACAGATTGTCCACGGATGAGCATGGCTGCCACACTCAACCGGCGCTTCTGTCCCTGACTGAGAGCGAAGGGGCTTGCTTCCGCCAAGGCCAGCATCCCCAGCCGTTCGAGCCAATACTCCACCCGCGAGCGCTGTTCGTCCGTCAGATGCTTGACCCCCTTGCGTCCCGCTTTGGGTGAGAGACTGAAGGCCAGCTCGCCAAGTACCGTACCGGTGACAAACTGATGCTCGGGGTTCTGGAACACATATCCCACCTGGGCGCTCAGAGCCGAGGCATTCATTTGGACGATATCCGTCCCTTCGAGAAATACCGTGCCTCGAGGAGGCTGGAGCACACCGGTCAGGAGAGAGGCCAGCGTACTTTTGCCCGCTCCGTTAGCGCCCGCGATGGCGTGAAACCTGCCTCGGACGAGCTGCATAGAGACATCGCCCAGAGCTTCGATCATCGAACGATCGTCCCTGTATTGGTGGCTTAGCCGATGGGTGTGAAGGATTCTCTCGCCGTCCGTGATCTTCCCGCCGTATGCGGTCTTCCCGCCATACGAGATCTTCCCGCCGTCTGAGAGTAGATGTAGATTTGATGGAATGGTAAAAGCCGGGCTCTGAGAGCGTAGACGTTCCATCAGACCGGGAGTCGCGGCCAGAGCCACGACTGTATCGCCTACATTGAGAGGCTTCCCGGGCACCGCCCAGCCGGCCTTGCTGAGAGCACCCACCAGTTCGGCCGTCTGAGGAAGCCACACTCCCGCCGCCGAAAGCTCCGCGGCCCTTTCATAGAAGGCCTCGCTGGGATCGCCCCGGAAGAGCAGACCGCCGTCGGGGCCAAGCACCAGCACGTCTGGGGCCACGGCCTTCACCGTCTCGTAGATGCGCTTCTGGAAGTCCATCATCGCCGCGTTGAGCCAGCGCCGGTACGCGATCCAGCGGAACGGGTCC
>CAZOJR010000186.1:0-3169 GCA_964580165.1 uncultured Gaiellales bacterium | reverse complement strand
ACCGCCGTCGGGGCCAAGCACCAGCACGCTATCGACCCACTCCATCAACTCATCAAGCTTGTGTTCGATGATGATAAGCGTGTGCCGTCGATCCTCCGCCAGACGGCGCAAGAGCACGAACAGCTCCGATGTGGCCCGAGGATCAAGGTTGGCCGACGGCTCGTCCAGTACCAGCAGGCGCGGCCCCATGGCAACGACCGCAGCCAGAGCCACCCGCTGCTTCTCGCCACCCGAGAGCACTGACAGATGACGCCTCCGGTAGCCGGCCAGGCCCACCAGATCGAGCGAGCGGTCTATGGACTCCTCGATCTCCTCGGCCGGCCGGCGCAGATTCTCCAATCCGAAAGCGATCTCATCCTCCACGGTAAGCGTGCAGAACTGAGCGTCAGGATCCTGAAAGACGAGCCCGGCCTCCTGGGAGAGCACGTGAACCGGAGTGTCGGCCACGACCAAGCCGGCGACGGCTACCCGACCGGTGTAGTCACCCTCGATCAGATGAGGAATCAACCCGTTCAGGCAGAGAGTGAGGGTGCTCTTGCCCGAACCGCTCGGACCAAGCACCAGCACCGTCTCCCCAGATGCCACGGTAAACGAGAGGTCGCCCAGAGCCGGCTTCAGCCTGGTTGCGTAAGTGAAGGACAGTCCCTCGGCCGATATAGAAGGAGGATAAGCGACGGCGCTCAGATTCTCTTCACCCTCCCTTTGGCGACGGCGAGTCCCGACAGCACCCCTGTCCTGGCCAGGGCCTCACCAAGAAGCTGCGAGACAATCCCGCCAAGCACAATGGAACCGATAACGCATAGAACAGCCGCCAGCCCGATGCGGTCCCAAGAAAACGCCGCGTAGTAGCTGTAGACGAAAATATCCAGGACAAAGCTGAACACCCCGGCCAGCGCAGCCGCAGCGTACAGAGCAACACCGCTGAAGCGTCTCCAACGGAAGGCCGCGAATACGGTTTCGGCTCCCAATCCCTGGACGAGGCCACTCGCCATGGTAAGAACGCCCCACTGATTCCCCAGAGCCATGCTGACGAAGGCCGCAACCAGTTCGCCCATGAGAGCGGCACCCGGTCTCCGGACAACAAAGGGAACCAGCAGTCCCCCGATCATCCATATACCCACGAGCGCGTATTGGTAGGGGAACAGAACCGCCTGGAAGGCGCTTGACCACAGCACTCCCCATCCCCAGAAAATAACTCCAGTCGCCACTGCCAAGACGGCGGCGACTACTAGTTCGCGGGTAGTCCAGTCTTTGAACGTCAGTCCGGTGCGCCTCGCGACCGTCACGACAAGGCGGCGAAGCCCCCGGGTGATACTTGTCCCGACGGCGCTAACGGTCCGAGCAGCCTTATCGCTCATCCGGCAGCCCATCCTCAACGATTTCCGTTTGAATACACCCGACCAGTTCGTCACCGGGCATGCCGGCCGCCATTGTGCTGCGCGGCGCGGAACGCCGCCCGCAGCGCGGCAAAGACCTGGTCTTCATCGCCCCACATCAGGGTGCTTAGATTGCCCACCCGCACTGTGCAGCCCTCGGCATGCGCAGCCTGTATGGCCGCCTCGATGGGACCACCAATCTCATCCTGCCGCAGTGGGTAGATGGAGAACTGGCACCCCAGAATCTCGCGACTCATATATCCGGGTCTTTCCGACATCAGCACTTACCTCCCTCGATAGTGGATAAGGAGCAGAACACCGTTGCCATGAGTGACTTTGGCTTCGGCACCGGTCATCACATTGCTGATCCCACGGGTAGCGAACTGAAAAAGCGTCTCGTCCACCAAGGGGTAGAGCAGTCCTTCAGTGCGCACGCTTTCGACCGAGATAGTCAATGGCAGGAGTGATACTAGGTCTCCACGCTCGCCACCGATTACAGCCTCTCCTCCGACCAGAAACACCTCGTGAAAATCGTCGACCATGCGCACTCTCACACCTTCGAACCAGGGCGACGTGAGTAGAAAGAGATTCCCCACCAGATGGTCCAAGCGCGGACCGCCGAGCGCTCCATACACTGTAATCTCGTTGGCACCCCGCTCAACAGCCAAACGCAGTGCCACCTCTGTGTCGGTCTCGTTCTTAGCCTCCGGCAGAAGCAGTACCTCCACGCCCCCGGCCTCCAGCGATAGCCGTGTGTGAACGCTCACCGAATCCATATCCCCGACGAGCATCGTGGGTATGACGCCTATCCTGGCCAGCGCCTCAGCCCCGCCGTCGACCGCCACCAGCAGGTCGGCGTGAGCAAACGACAAGGCGTCCAGTTCAGTGGTCAGACTCGAGCCCGCCACTACGACAGCATGCATGCTCCGCTCCTCGTTCTTGCAAGGGAATACGAAGCCTAGATGAGCGGCAGAACGCCGGCGCCTTCAGTAGGCGGTGGGACTGATGCGGATCACCGTTACTTCCCTTCGCTGGCATTACCCAGATCAGGTTCGTAGGGTCTGTGGCAAAGCCACACTCTCAGCTACACGCTCCCCTAGCAAGGTATGTTGATTGGCGGGGAGTATAACACACCAGAAGACACAGCCACCTTCGCAGCCCAAACGGAGCCCGGCTGCGTTGTGTATAATCGTGCGCTGTCTACCCGGCCACTCAGGACCGGCGGCACATCTTCCGTAAGTTTTCCTACGGGTTCATCAGCAGGGGGTGAATCCGTCTCCTGAGAGGTCCGCTAGTGCAGTCGTCATTCAGGACCGGAACCCATTGGGGAGCCGGTGGCACCGACGATAACGAGCGCCGGTCGGCGCCGTCGATTGCCGGTGCGGAGAGGAGTGGTCGTGTCGACCAGGGAAACGTCTGGTACGAAGGATCAGACCGAGAGAAACCTCACCGAAATACGCTGGCACGCTCGAGGCGGCCAGGGGGCGGTGACCGCGGCCAAGATGGTAGCCGAGCTCGCGCTGGGCCAAGGCAAATATTTCCAGGCATTTCCCGAGTACGGCCCCGAACGCTCCGGTGCACCCATTGTCGCTTTCACTCGGGTTAGTAACGAGCCCATACAGATCTACTGCGGCGTCGAGCATCCAGGTATCGTGGTAGTGCTCGATCCTTCGCTACTCAGCGCCATCGATGTCATGAAGGGCGCTCCCGAAGACGCTGTGGTACTCGTCAACAGCGAGATGACACCGGCCCAGGTTCGTGAACACTACGAACTCAAAGGGGGGCGGCTCTTC
>CAZOJR010000185.1:0-4826 GCA_964580165.1 uncultured Gaiellales bacterium | reverse complement strand
GCTTACCCTGGCCCGCAGTATGGGGCTGCCGTCGTGGTTGTTCCCGGTTACCGCCGCGTTGGTGGTGACCGAAATCGAGGCTCTCGGCGTGCTGACGGGCGTCTGTGCCCGGCATGTGGCGAGCGGTGGAATAGGTGGCAGCGAGGGTGCCGTCGTTCTTCTTCTCGAAGGTTATGAGCAGAACGTCGCCCAGGCGTGGGATCTTGTTCAGGGCATTAAGGACGAGCCGGCGGTGGAGGTTCCGCGGCATAAGTTCTGTAGCTGAGATATGAGGAGGCGCGACGGGTCGTCGTGCAAACGCACGGTCGGTCGATTAACCGGCTGTGCTGCCCGGCTGCCCGTCGCGTCGTGCCTCGCCCGGTCGCGTTGCGCTCCCACCCGCTACATTTCACCCCGCCCGCCGTGTCGCACCCCCGTGGAGTTAACTCAAGACCGGTCGGCGATCTGTTCCAGACGGTCCTCGATGAACATCTCGGCCTTCAGTAGGTCCCTCTCGTTGGGCCGGTCGCGGATGTCGCCGTGGTAAGTGAGCGGCGTCGGGTCGTCGAGAAAGCGGCCGGGGCAACAGAAGTGCCCGATGCACTCGAATCCGATATGTTCCACTTCCAGCTCGAGCAGCTGGAGGCTGGGCTCGGCTTCTTTCGGACCGAATTCGTATCCGCCGTATGTGCAAAAGACCACCGCTTTGGGGGAGTCCGGGCCCAAAACGATTCTCCTGTGCCGTGATATCAGGTTGGCATTTCTCCAGGGAGGCGGCTCATCGGGCAGAGGATCGGTGATATAGGGAATGGTCTCGTCCCGCCACCGCAGAGCGTACCGGGGATCGGTGCCAAGCCTCAACCTACGCAGAAGGTTGAGGGTTTCATTGTAGGGAAGATGAGATCGGATTCCCGAGCCCACGCAGAAGAAGTCGTAGTCTTTGACATTGAACTTGGGGTTCAAGATGTCGTCGGCGGTTTTGCGGATCTTGAAGCTGTCGCAGGTCCAACCGTTTCTTTCGAACGTGCTCTTGAATCTGTCCGCCACTTTTTCGGTGTTGCCGGTAATAGACGAGTACACGATCAGGCATCTCTTGCCCATATTCTTCCTCCCCGGTCAGCCGGACGCTGTTGCCTTTTTCGCCCGCAAGCGACTAAGCTTGAAGACCCGCGATACCTGGGGATCTGTTGAGACTTATCCATCGTCTCGCATCCACCGTCTCGCGGGATGCCGGCAAGCGATGACTGGGAGGATACCGTGGATAACGCTATTAGTGCAGACGTTATCGTCGTCGGGTCGGGAGTCGCCGGCCTATCGAGCGCGCTGACGGCGGCCGAAGCGGGCGCGAAGGTCATGGTCTTCGAGAAGAGACGTTCCCTCGGGGGCACCTCCAACTTCTTCCACGGCATATTTGCCGCGGAAAGCTACATGCAGCGAGCCAAGTTCATCACTTACACACGCGACGAAGCCTTCAAGGCCATCATGGAATACAGCCACTGGCGGGCCAATCCGCACCTGGTGAGGACGATTGTCGACGAGTCGGCTGCGACCATCGTGTGGTTGGAGAAGCAAGGTGTCCAGTTCGTCGATGTGGTCAACAACCTCCTCGATGCTCCCCGCACGTACCACGTCGTTAAAGGTGGAGGACGGGCTATCGTGAGAACGCTGGCGGCCCGGGCGAGGGCCGAGGGCGTCACCGTCAGCCAGTCCGCGCCGGTCAAACAGATCGTCAGAGATGGAGGTGTCATCGCGGGGGCTGTAGTCCATAAAGACGGCAAAGATATCCAGGTGAGCGCCAAAGCGGTGGTTGTCGCCAGCGGCGGCTACCTGAACAACGAAGAATGGGTCAAGAAATACGCGGGGCTTGACGTCGGCGTCAACGTGATGCCGGTGGGCAATGTTGGTAAGACCGGAGACGGTATTCGCATGGCGTTCGATGCCGGAGCCGACCACATGGGCCTCGGCATGTTGGAACTTTTTAGGGTAGGTCCGGTGGGGCCGGGATATGCCACCAAGACGCCGGTTGAGTATGTTTCGGTGCAGCCCGATTTGTGGGTCGATCAGCAGGGAAAGCGCCTCTGTGACGAGAGCATCGGTTTCTACGAGACCTCCATCGGGAACGCCAGTTCGCGCAACAGGGAATCCTGCAACTTCAGCATCTTCGACAGCGGGGTTGTGAAGAGGTTGATGGAGAATGGGATCGACAAGGCGCATGTGATCGAATTCCCTCCCGGCTCTCTGCTGCCTGATCTGGAAAAGGCACTGGCTGCGGAACTCGAGAGGGGAAGTGCCGAGGCCTTCGAAGCGGGCTCCATCCGCGAGCTTGCCGGAAAGATCGGGGTCGACCCGGAGACACTCGAACAAACCGTCGAGCAGTACAACACCTTCTGCGACAAAGGGCACGACGACCTCTTCGCCAAGGATCCCAAGTATCTCAGGCCGCTCCGCGGACCCCGGTTCTACGCGATCAGGGCCCGCACGGTCTGCCTGGGGACGATGGGGGGCATCAAGATCAACGAGAAGTGCGAGGCCGTCGATCCTGCGAACAAAGTGATTCCCGGGCTCTACGCCGCCGGGTACGATGCCGGCGGCATGTACGGCGACAGTTATCCTATCCGGCCCTCTTCGGGCCTCAGTGCCGGTTTCGCGATCAACTCGGGCCGAATCGCCGGCAGGAACGCTTCGCGGTCATTGTGACGCATTGTGACGGTCTAACGTGTGTTCCGACGATGTGATTCAAGCGTGCCGGTGATTCAACCGGTGATTCACCGTAATCCGGTCGATGGTCCGGCCTGCGCGCCTCTCTCACAGTTGCGTGAGCCTCTAGGTTGCGCGAGGCCTCTACCGCAATTGCGCGAACGCGTCCAGGAGTTGCTCGTAGGCCTGGTCCAGCGACTGGGGTATAACACGGACATCGGCTATCACCGGCATGAAGTTCGTGTCGCCCGCCCAGCGGGGCACGAGGTGTAGGTGGATGTGGTCCTTGATGCCGGCTCCCGCCGCCGCCCCCAGGTTGAAGCCCAGGTTGAGGCCGTCGGGACGGAAGACCAGTTTCAGGGCCCGGGTGCATTGCTGGGCCAGGTCCATCATCTCGTGGAGGGTATCGGGCGGCAGATCTTCCAGCGCCGACACGTGCGCGAACGGCGTCACCATGATGTGGCCGTTGTTATAGGGATAGGCGTTGAGGATGACGTAGGCCAGAGCCCCTCTATGAACGATGTGCGCGGCACGGTCGTCGCCGGTCTGGGGTTTGTCGCAGAAGACACAGCCCTCGGGTTTCTCTTGTGCGACGTACTGCAATCGCCACGGGGCCCATAGCCTTTCCATGCCTTCTCCTTTCGCGCAGCCGGTCGTGGCTTGATTGTATCGCCGATACAGGTTGGACGGGCGACGGTAGTGCCGGAGGTTCTGGTCTTCCGGCTGGACACCGGAGTCGTGGATACGACAGCCTCACCCTCGACGGGTGGACTGGACAGGGTTGGACGGGGGTGGAGCGGATTTTGGCGGTGTCTGGCCGTCAGTAAGAGCGAGGCGCACGGCATATTGCCAGCTTGGCCTGCTGGTTTGCTTCCTTCTCGCTGGGGCTGAAGCCCTTGCCTATGCTGCGGTTGCCCCAATGGACGTACCAGACCCACAGCGGGCGCTCGGGTGTGGACGTGTTTGCCTCTCTGATCTCGATTCTCATGGTGGTCGATGCCTTTCGCTCGTCGCTGCTGTGACACTGGCACATTAGAAAGGACTCCAAGAGAACCTGCTCCAGAGTCGCGCCCTCGTGCTCCACTGCCGCCAAATGATGCGCGGAATTCTCAGGGCTCGTGTTTGCAGTATACGCGCATCCTGCAGACACGGTGACTCTGTTGAGGCCGGACGACGAGGTTCGTGCTATACTGCAAACAAGCACTCGTTAGGAATCTGCTTTAGGCGCAGCGCCGAGCCTCTCAATCTCTTCGCTCAGTCTCCGGTCTTTTTCTCTCGTTTGTCGCAATGTAACTCCGTTTATGGAGGCTGTAGTGAGTTCAGCAAAACTGTACGTGGGCAATCTCAGCTATGAGACGTCCGAAGCAAGCATCAGGACCGCTTTCGAGGCACACGGCGAAGTGACGTCGGTCAATCTGATCACCGAACGCGATTCCGGACGCCCCAAGGGTTTCGGTTTCGTGGAGATGGGGTCGGCCGAGGAAGCTCAGAAGGCCAAGGGAGCCCTTGACGGTACCCAGCTCGACGGCCGTGCTCTCAAGGTCGATGTGGCCAAGGAGCAGGTGCCTCGCGCCCCGCGTTCCGGCGGCGGCTATGGTGGCGGCGGCTATGGCGGTGGTGGCTATGGCGGCGGCTCTCGCGGCGGTAACCGCTGGTAAGAGTCGCACCACAACTACGCTGATCGAACGCCGGCCTTCGGGCCGGCGTTTCTGTATGTGCGTGTTATGCGCGTGTGCGCACCACTTTGTAACCATCTGGAGGGCGGTCAGCCGCGATCGTTTGTGCCGACCCCTCAGGGCGAGTGCTATCCTGTCAGAGTGCCCAGCCAGGGCGCAGGAAGCCAAGCCCGGGGGCCGGCTTGGTTGCTGCCTTCGCCTGGCGTATTACCGGAGCAGCGAGCAGAAGTGTCCCATTAGATATCGCCCTAACCATCTTGGTCTGGAGACGCAATGCTTCTATACCTGGTAAATCCCGGCAATCCGCTTGTCAGTCTCTCACTCAATCGGGAGAGCTACTGGAACCGGTATCGTCTCTGGAAGCCGCTTGGGCTTCTGGTGCTCGCCGGACTTACCCCGGCCGGTTGGGAGATCTCGATCCTGGACGAGAATCTTTCATCCGTCGACTATGAAACCCTTCCCCGGCCTGACGTC
>CAZOJR010000184.1:0-4883 GCA_964580165.1 uncultured Gaiellales bacterium | reverse complement strand
GCATGGGAGCCACTGTTATCACGCTGGCATCCAAGTGTTTAACGTTCGTTTGACAGGCGAGTCTATACGCTCCGTTGATATACATAGCGCAGCTACCGCAAACCGAGGCCCGGCAACAGTAACGGAACGAGAGACTCCCATCGTATTTCTCCTGGATGAAGAAAAGACCCTCCAGTACGGTGAGATTCTCGCCCTCGTAAGTGACGGTGTACTCCTCCCAATGTGCCTCGGAGTTCTTCTTATTCTGAGGATCCTGGCGCTTGAGGCGAAACGTGATGTCGGGCATCAGTACTTCCGCTCCTGTAGCTCGAAGGGGCCAAGGGTGACGGGCTTGGAACTGAGACGCGGACCAGCCGCAGCGGTCTGGTGGTAGGCCAAGGTATGCTTTAGCCAGTGTGCATCGTCACGGGTATTGTAATCGGTCCGGTAATGGGCTCCACGAGATTCGCTACGAGCCAAAGCGCCCATGCCGACACACAGGGCCAAATCGACCATCCCCTCTAATTCTGTCGTGCGTATCATGTCGAGATTGAAGACGCTCCCCGTCCAGCGGAGACCGATGTTCTTGAGCCTCTCCTTGACGCTTAGAAGTCTCTCAACTCCTTGCTTCATGGTCGAATCGTCTCGGAATAGGCCAAAGTGTTCCTTCATTACTTGGGTCATCTCGGCCCGTAACTCGTAGGCATTTTCGGTGCCAGCCCGCGACCCCAGTTCATCGATCTTCTGCTCCATCATCTGGGCGGCCGCGAACGCCGTACGGGCGTTGGTGCGCCTGTCGGTCAGTGTTTCCAGATACCGCACCACCTGAGCTCCGGCCCGCCGGCCGAACACGATGGTCTCAAGTAGTGAGTTTCCACCCAGGCGGTTGGCTCCATGAACTGAGACACACGCGCACTCACCGGCCGCGTAGAGGCCTGGCATGACGGTGGCTCCGTTCACGTCGGTGTCGATACCCCCCATCCAGTAGTGCTGGCTGGGGACCACCGGGATGGGCTCTTCTATGGGATCCACACCTTCAAAGTGAATCGCCAGGTCGCGAATACCTGGCAGTCGCTCCAAGATCTTTTCTGCTCCCAGATGCCGGAGATCCAGATGCACATATCCTTTGCCGCCGATTCCCCGGCCCTCGTTGATCTCTATTTGAATCGAGCGAGCGGTGATATCGCGTGGAGCCAACTCCATGAATTTAGGCGCGTACTTCTCCATGAAGCGCTCACCCTTATCGTTGACCAGATATCCACCCTCACCCCGGGCTCCCTCGGTCATCAGGATTTGGGTGGTATAAAGTCCCGTGGGGTGAAACTGCACAAACTCCATGTCTTTGAGAGGCACGCCGGCGTAGTAGGCCATGAACATCCCGCAGCCCGTGCTGATAAGGCTGTTGGTCGTATTACTGTAGGTGCGACCGGCACCACCGGTCGCGATGACCACCGCGTTGGCCGTGAAGGACTCGAATCCGCCGTGGATCATGTCGTAGGCCACAACCCCCTGACAGACACCATCGTGCACAATCAACTTGGCCACATACTGCTCGACGTACATCTTTATCTGCATCCGGTAGGCCTGCTCCACAAGCGTATGCAGCAGATAGTGCCCGGTCTTGTCGGCGCCATAGCAGCAGCGCGGAAAGCCGGCACCGCCGAAGGGCCGCTGAGCGATAGTCCCGTCGTCGAAACGGCTAAAGGGACAACCCCAGTGGTCCATTTCGTAGATGACCCCGGGCGCATCTTTGGCCATTTGAATGGCGCAATCCTGATCGACCAGAAAGTCACCGCCCTTAACGGTGTCAAACGCGTGCTTCTCCCAGGTGTCGTCGCGACCTTCAGGATGGTTGCCGAGCGCCGCGTTGATGCCTCCCTGTGCCTGGCCGGAATGGCTACGACCGGGGTGGACCTGGGAGAGAACGGCTACGTCGACTCCGGCCTTCTTGGCTTCGATTGCAGCCCTGAGGCCCGAGAGACCACCGCCCACAACCACAACATCATGATGGATCATATCTGCCTCACCCTACCTAATTGATCCAGGGCCAGAGCGCCCAAGTTCCATAGCCCATGAAAGCCAGCCCCACCACCCAAAGAACGGCGGTCAGAGCCAGGGCTCGTGTGCGAGAGGTGAACCAGTAGTCCATGAGCACCATGCGCAAACCGTTCAGAGCATGGTAGATGCCGGCCGCCAAAAGGATGATGTCGACCGCGGTGAGAGTGCCGTGGGCAAGACGGTTGGCGACGTTACCGTAATCAAGTTCACCGATGCTGAGAATGTGCGTGAAGATCAGGTGGATGGCCAGGCACACAATGAGGAGAACAGCGGTGATTCGCTGGAACAACCAGGACCACATGCCACCTCTGTGAGCGGAGACGGTCTCGGCCTTCAACTCCCACCTCCCCAGTTCGTGCTAGCAAGGTAATCGAAGGCCACGTAGGCGAAGACCGCGAAACAGATCACCACCACGGCCATCGCACTCCAAAACATGATCTTGTGCCGATGGATACCAACGCCGAAGTCCATGAGAATGATCCGGATTCCATTCAGGGCGTGATAAAGGACAGCCACCACAAGAGCGAGATCAAGAATGATCGCGACCGGGTGCTCGAGGAAGTCCATGACGTTGTTGAAGGTATCGCCGTCCGCGCCGAATTGTCCGGTAGAGACAACAATGATGTGAGCGCCCAGATAGAAGACGAGGATGAGACCGCTGATCCTGAAAAGCAGCCAGGCCCACATACCGGTCGCCTTCCACAGGCCGGCCCCCACATTGGCCGTTTCGCGAGGTCTCGCGCTCAAGAATCCCCCTTCCTCTCGTACTTCTTACGCCCTTCGATGTAGAGATCACCGCCGTATATGTCGTTGATCACTACAACCGGGAAATCCTTCACCTCGAGCTCCCGGATAGCCTCTGGGCCCAGGTCTTCATAAGCAACCACCTTGGCCGAGATGATGCGCTGAGCAAGTAGGGCCCCAGCACCTCCTGTGGCAGCGAAGTACACGGCCTTGTCGCGCTTCAGAGCCTCCTTGACGGCATCGTTGCGAGACCCCTTTCCTATCATGCCTTTGAGCCCCAGAGCGGTCAGTTTGGGAGAATACGCGTCCATGCGACCCGAGGTGGTGGGACCGGCCGAACCGATGACCTCCTCCGGCCTCGGCGGAGTGGGCCCGACGAAGTATATGATCTGGCCCCTTATGTCTATCGGAAGCGGCTCGCCCTTGTCTATGAGTTCCACCAGACGCTTGTGTGCCGCGTCTCGGCCCGCGTATATCACACCCGAGATAAGCAGGCGGTCACCCGCACGCAAGCTCTCAACCACCTCGTCGGTAAGCGGGGTGCAAATGACGCGATCCATCACAACACCACCTCTCTATGGCGGGCAGAATGGCACTGGATATTCACCGCGACCGGCATGCTAGCAATGTGCGCCGGCGATTCCTCAACAAAGACGTCAATCACCGTCACGGTGCCACCCAGACCGGCCGGACCGATACCCAGCTCGTTGCATCTTTGCTCTATCTCATCCTCAAGCTCAGCCAAACGAGGATTGGGGTTGACCGAACCCACCCCGCGCAACAGAGAGTGTTTGGCCATATATGCCGCTTTCTCGAACGTCCCACCGAGCCCTACGCCCACCACGACCGGTGGGCACGGGTTGGGTCCGGCCTTACTGACTGTATCCACAATGAACTCGACGGCGCCCTGCCGGCCCTGCGAGGGCTTGAGCATCCCAATGGCGCTCATATTCTCAGCGCCACCACCCTTGGGAGCCACGGCTATCCGCACCCTGTCCCCCGGAACAATGCGCGTATGTAGGACGGCAGGCGTGTTATCGCCGGTATTCTCACGGGCGCCGATCGGATCAGCCACGGCCGATTTGCGCAGATAACCCTGAACATAACCTCTGCGGACACCTTCATTTACGGCTTCCTCGAGATTGCCCCCCACCAGGTGCACATCTTGCCCCACCTCCAAGAACACCACCGCCAAACCCGTGTCCTGGCAGAGCGGACGGTTTGTATCTTTGGCCAAATTGGCGTTCTCGAGGAGTTGAACGAGAACGTCTCTGCCGGTCTCCGACTCTTCTCGCTCGATCGCCTTCTCGAAGAAGGCCACAACATCGCCGCCCAAGTAAGTACAGGCGTCGACGGCCAGTTGAGCCACTGCCTCGGTTACCTGGGAAACGTCCACTTCCCTCATGACACCACTCCCGGCTCGTCACAAATCACACTGACACCTCGCATTACTATATGTATCAGAAACAGTCCCAAAGCGCCCGGCGTGTGTCCGGCGTGTGTATTTGCCCACGGGCCTTTCCAAGTGGCGGGCCTGAACCGGCTCCGGTACACTAGAAGCCGCTCCAATCGACCAAACCGTTTCAGGATCACCATGCGCATACTTTCCGGCATACAGCCCTCGGGCAGACCACACATAGGCAACTACTTCGGTGCCCTCCGCCAGTACATTACCCTCCAAGCAGGTAACGAGCCCTTCTACTTCATCGCGAGCTACCACGCATTAACCGCGGTCCAAGAACCGGCGGTCTTGCGGCAATACACGATGGGGGTGGCACTTGATTTCTTGGCTCTGGGTCTCGACCCAGAGCACTCGGCCCTCTTTGCCCAGCAGGATGTGCCCGAGGTGACCGAACTCACCTGGATACTCTCCTGCGTCACCCCTATGGGCCTTTTAGAGCGCGCGGTCAGTTACAAAGACAAGATAGCGCAGGGATTGACGCCTAACCACGGCCTCTTCGCTTACCCGGTGCTACAGGCTGCGGATATCTTGATATATCTCTCCGAACTCGTACCGGTGGGCCAAGACCAGAAGCAGCACCTCGAAATCACCCGCGATATCGCGGGTAAATTCAACCAACAGTTTGGCGATATCTTCGTCA
>CAZOJR010000183.1:0-4939 GCA_964580165.1 uncultured Gaiellales bacterium | reverse complement strand
AGATGTGCGCATTAATTTGCGCGCTTATACGGTAACAGGCACGATCCGGCCGGGATTGTCCCAACAGATCCAGGCGTCGTGTTAGCACTGTCCTCTGGCGCGCTCGCAGGGGCTACTCCGTCACTCCGGGCTGGAAACTGGCCACGATGGCATCGAACTCCGCTTGTTTCTCCTCCCAGTTTTCCGTGGATGCCTGAAGCGTCAGCTGGTACTGGAGATTGCCGGAAAAGACGAAATAGAAGGTGGACATTGTCGGAGTGTCGTCCATCGGGAAACTATAGGTCGTGCGATAACCATCCATCTCTCCCACGCCGGCGCTTGTCAGGTCCTCAACCTTTTGCCAGTCGCTGTTCTGCTCCTCGAGCTCGGCAAGGAGTCCTTCTACTTCGCTCTTGATCTCGGGCATCATGGATTCGTCGACCGTGACGTTGAGTTCGTACACCGACACCTGGAACAAGTCAATGTAGTAGTCGTCCGCAACCGTCCCGTCGGGATCGAAGACGCTCACGCCGCCCTCGGAGTCGCTACCCCCGGTTACTTCGGCGCTGTCGCCCTCCTGTATCTCCCAATCGCCGGGGTACTGGAAACTGTAGCCGTAGCTGGCATCGGTGTAGGTCTTTGACTCGGCGCTGGTCTCGCCGCAGTTGAGATTGAAGTCAAAACCACATCCGTTCACGGCCGATCCTAATATCGCCAACGATAGTATGGCAAGCAACGCCATGAGGACCCGGCGTCGAAGATGTCTGTTCACCATCCCTCCTTGAATCCTGAAGACGCTCAACCTTGCCAATTGTGCCATGCTTTGAACCAGGAAATGCGAGATTCGCAAGGATTAATTGACAGCAGCTATTTGGCCGATTAGAAATTAAAGGATAACGTTCGCGAGAGCAGCACTAAGGGGGTGCGATCATGGAGGAGTGCCCATCCAAAATGCGCCGGTCACGGCGGAAGCGACTCCTAATGGTATGCGGAGTGGCCTTGCTGGTGATTGTGCTGGCATTGGTGGTGAGCGGGTGTGCCACGATCACCGTGGTGAATCTCAACAGTGGTTCGGATGCCGGCTCCAACTACCAAATAGTCATGTCGTTCAAGGCAAATCAAGATTCGTCCAGTCCCGTGCGTGGTGTCATTGGCATACGGATTCCTGAGACCTGGACGGTTAAGTCGGTTGGATTCAGCGGTGTACTCAGCGGAACCGCGACCAGATCGACAGTGATGGAAGGAGTGTATGTTTCGGAATGGGAGACCACGACAGGGGTGGGCTTCAACGGGCCCAAGCCCGGCTACAAGTGGTGGGTCGGTTATAGCCCGGCCAATACTTGGGCGAATGGAGATGAGAGCCAGGTAACCTTTCTCATTGATACACACGGCAGAGGTGGTACGTATCTGCTTGACTTCGTTACAGGTGTTGCCGACCAAGGACCTGCCCTCGCAGATATCGAAGACGTGGAGAATGACCACGCTCTCTGGTATGTCGGGAGCGCCGGCACAGAGCCTGCCGGGGTACTTCTTGACCAGGCGGTAACGCTGTATGCGTTCACTGATGTACACCCGGCTGCGGATTACTATGACGCAATCCAGGGGATGGCATCCAGGGAGCTTATAGAGGGATATCCTATCGGAGGGGGCTACAGCGAGTTCAGGCCCACCAACCCCGTTTTCCGGGCCCAGTACGCGAAGATGATAGACGGCGCTCTTGGCCTGGATGTTGACGAGGATATGGCGCCTCCCGTGTCGTTCACCGATCTGGGTACCGACGACATAAGCACACTCTATCCACACGAGTACGTGTGGACCGCCTACGGCAGCAACATCATCAAGGGCTACATGGATGGGAGCTTCAAGCCATACACGCCGATCAGCCGCGGCCACGTTGTCACCATGACGGTAAGAGCTCTGCTTGCCCTATATCCGGCCGCCCTGGTCGTACCTCCTGACGGTTATGTACAGACATGGGGCAATGACCTTCTGCCCGAGCACAAGGCAAACGCGGCCATAGCTGAATACAATAATCTGCTGGCCGGTTTACCTCTGGCCACGACGGCTGCCAACGCGAACGCATCAATGCCGCGTGGCGAGGTTGCCCAGGTGCTGTGGAACATGATGACCCTGATTATGCCCTGATCGTAGATCTGTGGGAGAGACGAGAGGCCCCGCCGCAGGCGGGGCCTCTCGTCAAAGAGACAGACGGCCTCGTGCGTGGGTTACACTGGCAAGACAACCCGGTGCTTGCCGGGTTTTGACCGCTAACCACCGGGGAGACAGCGATGGAAGCACGCATCATAGGACTCAAAGGATGTGGTAAGACCACGCTGGTAGGTGCTCTGGCGGAGGGGCGCGGCGAGGGTCACATTGCCTCTGTACACGTGGGAGACGCCCGCGTGCGGGTCCTGTCGGAGATATTTCAGCCGAAGAAAACGACCTTTGCTGAGTTCAAGGTGCAAGAGGTCGCTTGGCCCGAAGCCAGCGCCCGCAAGGGTGAGATGGAGCGCTACCTGGATGCGCTTGCCGGTGGTCAGCTCTATCTGCACGTACTTCGGGCCTTCGACAGCGACATCTTGGGCGAGCCCGGTCATCCTGGCGATGACCTCGCGGAGCTTGACCGGGAGTTCTTACTATTTGACCTCATACGGATAGAGAGGGTCTTCGAGCGGGCCAAGAAGGCGCCGTTGCCCGATGCCGGGAGGAAGGCTCTGACGCACTGCCGTGAGGCACTTGAGGGCGAAGTCCCACTCCGTGAAGTAGACTTCGATGACGTCTCGATGACTTTCATCAAAGGGTACCAGTTCCTGACGCTTACCCCGCAGCTTCTGCTTGTCAACACCGCATCTGATAGCGTGTGGGACCCCGCTGTGTTGAAAACGCTGCCTCGGGGGCGTCATGTGGTGGTCTTCCCTTTTGTTGAGGCGTTAGAAGTCGCGAGGCTTTCCGCAGAAGAGCAAGAAGAATACGCGGCTGCTCTGGGCCTGCCCGGACCAGCGGCCGAGGTTGTGGCTCAAGCTGCCTTTGCTCAACTTGGCCTGATCAGCTTTCTTACCACTGGCAGCGATGAGGTGCGTGCTTGGCCGATTCGAGCTGGAGAGACCGCCCGGGAAGCGGCCGGCGCCATCCATTCCGATATACAGCGGGGGTTCATCCGAGCCGAGGTAGTATCGTACGACGATTTCACAAGTCACGGCAGTAACATGAAAGCCTGTCGCGACGCGGGAGTATTGCGGATCGAGGGCAAGGACTACGTCGTTGCAGACGGCGACATCATCAACTTCCGCTTCAACGTGTGACGCCGGTCTGCTCGACCGGCATCGACAGCACGAGCCGCGGCTTCATTTTGAAACGAGTTTCCAAGGCCACTCAGCCAGCGAGGTCTCTCTCGCTCAGCCGGCGAAGCCTCGAATAAGGTGATAGGCCGCCTTGTCGAAGAAAACGGCGAAGCGGCTCTGCAACTCCATGACTCTGTAGGCATCCACCGGTCTCTCCCACACGCCTTGGGAGCGGGCGAAGGTCCATATATGTTTCTTGAGCAGCATGAGAGCAGATAACATCTCATGTGACTCCACTCCTTGCGATCGCCGCCGCGCCCCCAGGTTGCGATGGAAGGTCTTGATCTCTTCCTCGGTGCTTTCGCCCTCCAGCCAGCGGCCCAGAAGCCGCAAAGCCGTGGTGCACTCCGCCAGAAGGGGCTCGGGATTGAGGCGCATGTAGCGCATGGTGGTGCGATTGGAACGGACGTCGGCGAGCCAGAGCCGGGCAACATACGAAGTATGCTCACTCACAAAACCGACCAGGCTATTGGAGAGCATTTCGTCCCCAGTTCCGTCCTCCAAGCGATGGAAAGAATCGTGGATGGCCCACTCATCCTGGTGAAGACCGGCGCACAGTCTGATGGCCTTTTCGTTTGAGGGGAAGGCGAGAGGCGGCAACCGGTCGATAGGGAAATAGGCAACGTCCTCAGCATCGTCACCCGGTGTCTCAGAGCCTTCTATCTTGTCCACCTCAAATGTCACCACCAGCAAATCCCCGTAGTAACTGCCCGTCCACGAGTCGGCATCGATAAGTCGAGAGATGCGGCCTACCACACCCGATTCTTCGTGAAGTTCCCGAAGTGCAGCCTCCGCGATGGTCTCACCCATCTCGGCGAATCCTATCGGCAGGCACCACATGCCTTTGTTGGGTACTATCCCGCGCTTTACCAAGAGCACGCGCCGGTCGTAATCCAGTACAAGGGCGGCTGCCGCGGGGAGGGGGTTCTGGTAAAAGACGGCACCGCATGCCGGGCAGACCTCGCGCGGGCGATCCCCCACCTGCTGCACCTCGATGGCGCCGCCGCATCTTGAGCAGAACCGTGCGTTCAGCTGATCGGCTCCTCCAGGACCTGAAGGTTCACGTGCGACCCGGAGTCATGTGTGTAGGTACCCAAAGTCTGCCCCAGTTCTTGGGGACATTCGCGCACTTTGCCCAGTTGCGTCTTCCCCGCGGTGACGACATCTCCGATGGACACCGTGGGAGCATCGATAAACAAAAGCGATATCGTGATTCCGCTGGACTTCTCGGGCCGGATGTCAACCCGCACGTCGGTGTACTTGCCATAGAGCAAGTATTCTTTGATTCCCGTTACCATGCCCGATATTGGCGCGTATACCGGCGAACCTGGCAGCGCTCCAACAAGAACTGAGGTGGTGGGCTCTCCGTCCGAGCCTTCCAGTATGTAGTAGCGTACCGCCGGCTCCGACGCGAAGATGCCACGGAGGAAACGCACCAAAGCGTTGGAGTTGGCCTGGTCACCGATCGGAGTTAGTGGAACGGCGCGTTCGTCGCTTACAGCCTGGTAGGCGATTATCGTGACATCGCTGGCGGCTACAGGTAGGAGCAGATTGCGATCGTCTAAACGGGCGAAAACAGGCCGCTCCTGACCGGTAGCGGTGACAGGAGCCGTGGAAGT
>CAZOJR010000182.1:0-4941 GCA_964580165.1 uncultured Gaiellales bacterium | reverse complement strand
CGCCTTCCGAAATCCAAAAATCGAATGCGTTGTGGCGCAGCATCCGTGGCTCGAGAACGACGTTCTCTGCGCGGACATCATCTTCCCGGTTACAACCACTCTTGAGGTCAATGATATCTCTCCCTGCATTCGCGAGGGCGATAGCTTCCAGAGCGTGGTCTTGATGAACCAGGCCATCGCTCCTGTCGGCGAAGCCCGGAGTGACTACGAGACAGTCTGCGCGGTGGCGGACAAGCTCGGCATGCTCGAGCAGGTCACCGACGGCTTTAGCGAGGAAGAGCTCATCCGAGGGACGTATGAGGGCATGGGATTCCATACGGTGATTCCGTGGGATGAATTCAAAGAGAAACAGTATTGTGTGCTTCCGGTGGCTCCTGACTGGGAGAAGTGGCCGGCTGGATTGTATGAGTTTTACGCAGATCCTGAGGGCCATCCGCTGCCCACGCCTACAGGTAAGCTGGAGTTCTGGTCGGAGAGCTTGGGTAATGCCTTCCCCACCGATGACGAACGACCGGCGATTCCGAAGTGGATCGAGAAGGGTATCACTCACGACGAACGCATCTCGAGTACGCGTGCCCGCGTCTACCCGTTGCTGGTTATGTCGAACCACGGCCGGTGGAGAACTCATGCCCAAGGAGACGATATTCCCTGGACCAAAGAAGCGGTCACGGGCAAGGTCAAGGGCTGGGACGGCTACTGGTACGAGCCTTGCTGGATGCATCCCAGCACGGCGGCGGAGAGAGGCATTAAGAACGGTGATATCGTTCGCGTGTACAACGAGCGTGGTAGCGTTCTCTGCGGTGCACTTGTGTGGGAACGTATCATGCCGGGTGTGATCTCTGTCGATCACGGGGCCAGAGCAGACTTCATAGATCAGGATTTCACCCTGGACCGTGGTGGTGCGATCAATGTCATCGCGCCCAAAGGACTGACCTCGAAACACGCTGGTGGTCAGGCGACGAGTGGCTACTTGGCCGAAGTGGAAAAGGTCACCATGGCTCAGATGGAGGAATGGATGACGAAATATCCCGAAGCGTTCGCACGCGACTATGACCCTGCTTCCGGCCTGCACATGAACGGGTGGGTTCTGAAGGAGGGGAGGTAGCCATGGCAAAAAAAGTCTTCGTCATCGACGTGGCCAAGTGCAATGGCTGCTACAACTGCCAGATCGTCTGCAAGGATGAGCACGTCGGCAACGACTGGACCCCCATTGCTAAACCTCAACCTGAGATTGGCCAGTTTTGGATCCAGCTCACCGAGAAGGTTCGTGGCACTGTGCCAAAGGTCAAGGTTTCTTACCGTCCCCATCTCTGTATGCACTGCGATGAAGCTCCCTGCATTGAGGGCTGCCCGATCGAAGGTGCGCTCTACAAGCGCGACGACGGTTTGGTCATCATCGATACGGTGAAATGCACCGGATGCCGGGCGTGTGTCGATGCTTGTCCTTATGACGTGATCTTCTTCAACGAAGACCTCAACATTGCCCAGAAGTGCACGGGTTGTGCCCACTTGCTGGACGACGGGTGGGCGGAACCACGCTGTGTCGATGCCTGTCCTACGCTGGCTCTGCGTCTGATGGATGAGGACGAAGCCAAAGAGCTGATATCGAAGGCTGAGGTATGGAAGCCGGAATTGAAGGATAAGGTTCAGCCCCGGGTGTACTACCTCAACCTGCCCAAGAGGTTCATTGCCGGCACAGTGTATGACCCTGTGGAAGAGGAAGTCATCATCGATGCCACCTGCACGCTCAAGCCGGCGGGGGGCGAAGTTCAAGTTGTCAGCACCGACAGCTATGGTGACTTCTGGTTTGAAGGTATTCCTGCGGGTGTGTATGACCTGGAAATAAAGAGCGGTGGGAAGACCAAGGTCTTCACCGGGTTGGACACCGCGATCGAAGACATCAACCTGGGAGACATAGCACTCACCTGATTGGTGCGCGCCGAGGTCGTATCTTGGCGGACGTCACGTGGCGGCGCCGTTCCCCCCGATTGGGGAACGGCGCCGCCGTTTGCATCCACGACGGCGAAGGGTTCACCTTGTGGCGAAGTCGGACTATGATGTAGCGGCTTGCTGCGCCTTGGGCGCGCGTAAGTGGCGGAGTGCGGGGGTTATGTTATGGGCAGCGGCTCGGAGGCAATTCTTCTCGGCATCGGAGGTCAGGTGGATTACCAAGGGCCCGCCATGGAGATGGCGGGAACAGTACTGGCGCACGCTCTGCGGGGCGGCGGCGATATGGCTGACCTATTCTGCGAAGAGAGGCAGTCGCTGTCTCTGCGTTTAGAGGACGGCAGAATCGAAGGTGTGACCTGGGGGACTGATCTTGGTGGCTCCATACGGATCACCAGAGGTCTTTCCACCGTCTTCGGCTATGTTGACGCCGTCGATGAAGGGTCACTCCTGCGGCTGGCAGGCGAACTCGGTCACTCTCACTCCGGAGCCGGACTGAAGATCATACCCCTTGTTGAACGGCGGTTCGGTGACAGGCAGCGAGTTGTTGTTGAGCCGGGTTCGGTGGGAGCACTCGACAAAGCAAGACTTCTTCATCTTGCCGACGAAAGAGCTCGAGAGATCTCGCCGGAGATCAGGCAGGTCGTGGTTGCATACGGCGAGAGCAGGCAGCGAGTGTGGATTGCCGGCTCACACGGGGCGACGGCCGGTGACGACCGGACGAGGGTCATGTTTGCAATTACCGTTATGGCGGAGCGTGGTGGAGTTATCCAAGTTGGCCGCGATACTCTCGCTCATCACGGCGGGTTCGAGTTGCTGGACGAGGAAGCGGTAGCTGCTGCGGCGACGAATGCGGCGCGAACAGCCATAACGATGCTGGGGGCGCGTCCTGCTCCGGCGGGCCGGATGCCTGTGGTTTTGGCCAACGGTTTCGGCGGTGTGCTTTTCCATGAAGCATGTGGGCATGGGTTGGAGGCGGACTACATACTCAAGAAGAGCAGTGTATGGGAGGGCAAAGTGGGAGAGAGCGTGGCCGGAGAGCACGTTTTTGCCTACGACGACGGTGTGGGCTCGGGCATGTGGGGAAGCGCATCATGCGATGATGAGGGGACTCCTTGTGGACGGCTCACCGTTATAGAAGCCGGAGTACTCACCGGCTATCTGACCGACCGCCTGCGTGCTGCCCATCTTGATCTGCCTCTTTCCGGCAACGGGCGTAGGCAAGATTACCGCTATCCGCCCTATCCGCGGATGACCAACACGTATTTTGGACCAGGTCCGCAAACTCCAGAGGAAATCATTGGCGATACTCCTCGGGCGCTGTATGCGAAGTCACTCTCGGGCGGGGAGGTAAATCCGGCCACGGGAGACTTCGTGTTTGGGGTGGCCGAGGGTTATCTCATCGAAGGAGGCAAGATCACATCGCCTGTTCGGGGGGCTACTCTCATCGGGAACGGTTTGGAAGTGCTGAGAGGTATTGATGCCATTGCCGATGACTTGGAAATCAAGGCGGGAACATGTGGCAAAGAAGGACAGAGCGTACCGGTCGGAACCGGTCAGCCGACTATCCGTATCCGCGAGTTAACCGTTGGGGGAACCAGCTTATGATCTCCCCATCGGACCGCAATCGCGATGACTCTCTTTTGCCTCTGAAGGTTGTCCGTGCGGTACTCGATCAGGGGCACCACCTTGGCGTTGAGCTGGAGGCGTACGCACAGTTTGGCCGCACGGTCAAGATTAAGGTCTTTGCCCGCGAGGTCGAATCGGTAACCGTTGCCGAACCCAGAGGGCTGGGGGTCAGGGCAATGCGTGAAGGCCGGACCGGATACGCTTTTACGAGCGACGTGTCCACTGCGGGTATCGACCGGGTGTTGGCGCGTGCTGTGGACAACCTGCAGGCTGCGGATGCAGACCCCTACGCTTGCCTGCCCGAGGTCGATCGAGAGACGTACCCGGAAATTCCGGGGCTTTGGCGGATAGGTGTTAGGAATACAAGTCTCGACAGCAAGATCGAGTTGGCGCTGGAAGCCGAAGCCGCGGCTCTTGCCGGTCCGGACATCGAGGTTGTAGAGGAGAGCGTGTATTCCGAAGAAGAGGCACATATTGCTGTGGCCTCAAGTCTGGGCGTGGAGGCCGAAGCCGAGCAGTCTGTTTGCTTCAACTACGTCATGGCCCATGCGGGTCGCGACGGAGAGCGTCAGTCTGGGCTAGGCTTCTGTGCCGGCCGGGAGCCTTCCGAACTCGACCCCGCGCAGGCCGGGCAGGATGCGGCCAGCAAGGCCCGGAAATTGCTGGGCGCACGACCCTGTCCCACGGGAATCTATACCGTGGTCTTTGATCGTGAGGTCGCAGCCGCTCTTCTGATGAGCATCGTGCAGGCCTTGGGTGCCGATGCGGTGCAAAAGGGTCGGTCGGTGTTTGCCGGTCGGCTGGGCCTGGCGGTGGCATCTCCTCTGCTGAACATTGTGGACGATGGCCTGGCGGTGGATGGGCTGGCGACGAATCCCTTTGATGGAGAGGGCGTGCCGCAGCAGGCGACGACTTTGATAGAAGCCGGAATTCTCCGATCGTTTCTGCACAGCACCTACACCGCGCGCAAGGAGGTCGGCGACTGCCGGTCAAGCGGCAACGCCGCACGGAATTCATATAGGGTAATGCCCGGTGTGGGTGCCACAAACATTGTTGCGAAGGAAGGCCGGGGATCTTTGGTCGATCTGCTGGCTCGAGTCGGGGAAGGCCTCTATGTGGATAGCGTGGCCGGCCTTCACTCTGGTGTGAATCCGATCAGTGGCGAGATCTCGGTGGGCGTTACCGGGTGTAGGATTGAGGGTGGAGTCGCGGGCAGCCCGGTCCGCGAGGTAACCATTGCTACCGGTTTCATCCAGTTGTTGCAGTCGGTGAGCGACCTCGGTGGCGACGCGCGTTGGATTCCTCTGTACGGCAGCGTGCATGCTCCGTCGATTGCGGTCGAGAACATAACCGTGTCGGGTGTCT
>CAZOJR010000181.1:3863-4955 GCA_964580165.1 uncultured Gaiellales bacterium | reverse complement strand
CATCTTGGAGAGGGGGCGGTTGGCAGTGTGCTCGCGGCTGTGGGGACCGCGCTACCCGAAACTATCATTCCTCTTGTCGCGATTTTGGTCTCGGGCGGAGATGCGGGGCACGAGATTGGCATAGGGGCCATACTGGGTGCTCCCTTCATGCTGTCTACTCTGGCTATCTTTGTCTGCGGTCTCTCGATTGTCATATTCTCCTTGATGAAGAAGCGTACGCTAAAGGTACGGTACAACCGTGGGATCATGCGGCGCGATCTCGCATACTTTCTTATTGCTTACTCGATCGCCGTAATCTGTGGACTCTTCGACATCGGCTTCTTCCGCTACGTGATTGCCGGACTTCTCATCGTGAGCTACGCAGTCTACGTGCGGGCAACCATGAAGTGCGAAGGCGATCTAGAAGGAGAGTGCAAAGCCCTCTATTTTCACCGTGCGGCCGAATCTCCTCAACTTGGCCGGGTGATTCTGCAACTCGTCGTGGCGCTCATGGCCATCATCTTTGGAGCCGACTTGTTTGTCGAGCACCTGACCAAGATAGCCGAGACCCTGGGCGTGCCTGCTCTCGTGATATCCCTCCTATTGACGCCGGTGGCGACAGAACTCCCCGAAAAGTTCAACAGCGTCCTGTGGATGCGAGACAAAAAAGACACTCTGGCTCTGGGCAATATCACTGGAGCCATGGTATTCCAGAGCACATTTCCGGTTGCCATTGGAATGGCTTTTACCGACTGGAAACTCTGGGGCGAAGGTGACTGGCACGCAGTTGTGGCAGTAGGCGTGGCTTTGCTGTCCGGCCTGGTTCTCTATGGCAGGCTTCGTTTTACGAAAAGCGGTTTCGGGGTTGGATCGCTGCTCTTCGGAGGGGTGCTCTACGCCGCCTTCCTCGGCGTTACCCTTTGGTCGATTCTTTAGTCAGATCTCCTGACCTGCCTATTCCGGCAATAGACCGGGTTTGGGGACGCTCATGTGGATTCCTGCGGAACTGCCGCCGAGTAACCATTGCTCCAAAGCCTCGGCTACTCCGTCTCTCAGGTTTGACGATGTGATCATGTTGGCCGCTGCCTTGGCGGCCGGAGTGGCATTGCCCAT
>CAZOJR010000181.1:0-3853 GCA_964580165.1 uncultured Gaiellales bacterium | reverse complement strand
CACTCCAATCCCGGCCCACTGCAACAGAGCGGCGTCGCTGTCGTCGTCGCCGATAGCCATGGTCTGCTCGGCCGGTATGGCCATCCGTCTGGCCAACTGTTGAGCCATCGCGACTTTGGAAGCTTCGGCGGACACGATGTCGATCAATCCCGGGGTCTTCTCGTAAATGGTCACCCGGTTCTCAAACACGCGCTTAATAGTGGTCGCAGCGGTTACGGCCATCTCTTCCGGCAGGTCGCGCATATCAAGAAAGACCTTGTCGATCGGCTCACCCGCACGCAGCACCTCATCCACCATGCCGACGCCATGCGGCTCGGAGATCTCGTAGTCCGTAATGCTGTCGCGCTCCAAATCCCGTAAGCGATCTGTAAACCACTCATCGTCGCTCTCGATGTTGGCGATGGCGCCAAGACTCCGTCCTAGATCCACGATCTCAGCTGCCAAGCCGGCCGGCACGGGCGTGTGCACCAAACCGGCGCCGGCTTGGGCATTCCAGAGCACCGCTCCATTGCAGGCGATAAACGGAGCCAGTAAGCCGAGCTCTTGATGGTAAGGCCGTACCTCGCGCGGCGGGCGCGAGGATACCAAGACCACCTCCACGCCGGCTTCGCGGACGGTTGCGATGCTCCGCTTCGCCCGCTCCGAAATGAGTCGCGGCCCTGAAAGCAGAGTGCCGCCGAGACCGATGAAGACCAGCCGCATCACACGACCGGTGCCGACCAACTGCGCCAATCCCCGGACGACATGGTCAAGATGGTGGCGCATTGCCTGGCGCGCCTTCTGCTCGTCGCCTGATCTGATCGCTCTCCTGATGGCGTCATGTTGTTGCTGTAGCATGACGGCGCCCCCGGGTTCTTTGTAGTAGGCGCTGAAGATGGCGGCCATATGATCGTGGAGGAGTTCGACCGGCTCTTGTATGACCCGCGCGATCAAGGGATTGTGCGTAGCCTCTGCTATGGCCGCGTGGAACGCCACATCTTCTTCAGGGGTGATGACATCACCTGGGGCCGTGAGCAGTATGGAAAGGCGGTGTAGGTCTTCCAGGGTGGCGCGCCGGGCGGCCAAACCGGCGGCCTCGATCTCCACGGCACTGCGGACCTCCATCAGTTCGATGATGCGCTCGGCCCCTCTGCCAAGGAGGGGAGTCAAAGGAGTGGAGAAATTCGGAGATGGGAAGCTTGCTACCGTTGTTCCTCGAGCTCCCCGGCCGGTCACCAGGAACCCCTGGGCCCTCAGCTCGCGCAAGGCCTCGCGTACGGCCGGGCGACCGACACCCAGACGGACTGCCAGCTCGCGCTCTGAGGGGATGCGGTGCCCTGGTTTGTATTCACCTGACGTGATGAGAGTGCGCAGTTGCTCTGCTATCTGGTCGGATACGGTTTGAGGGGCTATCGGCCGGAGTCTGTCTTCGGGGCAAGAAGCCGAGTTGTTCTCATTTTGGGATCGCTTGTTCTGTTTGTCCCCATCCATAGGTAAGATGGTAACACCATCAACTGAACGGGCACAAGCGGCCGACTCTCATCCTCCGGCGCGTTCTGCCCGGGAGAGCTCGGTGAGTTCGCGCTTGGCCTTCCGCTTCGCGACCATCTTGGCCAGCCAAATGCCAAACTCATAGAGGATGATCAGGGGTATGAGCATGAGGGCCATGCTCACCGGATCCTGACTGGGGGTGAAGACCATGGCTATGACAGCCTCGACAAGAATGGCATACTTGCGAACCCTGCGCATCTTCATATGATCCACTAGCCCCGTCCAGGCCAGGAGCATCATGATGAGCGGCAGTTCGAAGACTACTCCGAAGGCGAGAAGGAACATGGTAACGAAGTTGAGATACCGCTCGGCCTGGAGCAATTGACCGAAGAACTCGTCGCCGTAGTTGAGCATGAACCTCAGTCCCACCGGTAGCACGATGAAGTATGCGAAGACCACTCCGGCGAGAAAGAGGGCTGTGGTATAGATCACATAGGGGAAGACGCTGCGCTTCTCGTTTTCGTAGAGGGCGGGCATGATAAAAGCCCAAAACTGATAAAGAAGGAACGGGAGCGACACTATCAACCCCGCGTAGATTGATACCTTGAGTACCGACATGAAACTCTCGGTAACGCCTAGGGTTGTAAGCTCGGTGATGTCTGTGCTCTCGAGTGGACGCATGACCACCGCGAGCACGTAATCCTTGGCGACTAGAGCGCCGACCATGCAGACGACAACGGCGATCGCAGAGTAGATGAGACGTTTCCGCAATTCGCCCAAATGGCCTGCAAGTGGCATGGTCTTGGTGGGGTTTCTGCTCACCATAAAAGTATAGCCCAGAGCCTGGTAAGACCCAGGATAGATAAACATATCCGTTGCGTGTCGGAGGATGATTTGTTATCGTCCTTCCAAGCCCGCGGTTGCGGTTGCCGTCGCGGCTGCCCTGCCCTGTTGTTGAGATTGCGGTTCTTGCTGAGGTGTTCGCTTGGTCAGCCCGGCCATCGACTTGCTCATCCAGTTTGGGATTATGTTCGCCATCGGCGCTGCTATGGCGGTGATGTTCATTGCCCTTTCACATGTGCTGTCTCCCAAGAGCAGCAATCCGAACAAAGGTGAACCGTACGAATGCGGCGTGGTTCCCAAGAGCGATGCTCGTGCACCGTTTAACGTGCACTACTACTTGGTTGCCGTACTCTTCGTGCTGTTCGATCTTGAGGCGGTCTTCATCTATCCTTGGGCGGTTTCCCTGCGGTCTCTCGGCACGCCGGCGCTGGCGGAGATGTTCGTATTTGTTGCCATTCTGCTGGTCGGATATGTGTATGCGTGGAAGAAAGGCGTGTTCGAATGGGAATGAGGGGCGAGACCTTTCGCCGAGCTACAGACTCCGACATTCGCGATGCTCAGGCATATCGCGAGCTGCCGGCCGGGTTCTTCGACGGTACCTGCGGAAATACGGGTCTCTCGGACGATGCCATGGGCGGGCCGGTGCGTTTGCCCGGTGGCATTGCGCTTCCCGTACAGATCGAGCGAGTCCTGGGGTTCGGGCGTAGTTTCTCGTTCTGGCCTTTGCTTTTCGGTCTCGCTTGTTGTGCCATTGAGATGATGGCCTTGGGTGGCCCTCGTTTTGACATGGCGCGCTTTGGAATGGAAGCCATGCGGGCGTCACCGCGTCAAGCCGATGGCATGATCGTAGCAGGATGGTGCAGTATCAAGATGGCTCCCCGGGTGGTGCGTCTGTACGAACAGATCCCCGATCCTAAGTGGGTTTTGGCCATGGGGTCGTGCGCGACGTCGGGCAATATCTGGGATACCTACAACGTTGTCCAAGGCATAGACAGTCTGATCCCGGTGGACGTATTCGTTCCGGGATGTCCTCCCCGCCCGGAGGCATTGTGGCAGGGGCTGGAGATGATTCGGGAACGGGTCAAGCAGAGCAAGCATGCCTACGACGGATTGCGGCGCATACCGGCTCGGGACGCAATGGTCGAAGGCGAGTCACTATCGTGAGCGGTATCCTTGTGGGCGGGGAAGCCGGTGATGCTGCAA
Source organism: uncultured Gaiellales bacterium (assembly GCA_964580165.1). Lineage (GTDB taxonomy): Bacteria > Actinomycetota > Thermoleophilia > RBG-16-64-13 > RBG-16-64-13 > RBG-16-64-13. The sequence continues at coordinate 337 of CAZOJR010000181.1, read as the reverse complement.
TCATGAAGAACGAGTCCCGGCTGGCGGAGGATTCTCTTGCCGCCACTTTGGTGCTGGCTGCAGCCAAGCTGGAGAAACGTTTCGGAGCCAGATTGGGCGGGCGGATCGGATTCAGGGGCGAACTCACGTATGCGGTGGCTTCTGACGATTGGATCCGTGTGCTGAGCTTCTGCAGGAGCGCACGCGAACTGGCGTTTGACCAGTTGGACTGTCTGCTAGGCGACCACGTGCCGGAGCGCGCCTCGTTTCCCTTCGAGGTGGTGGTCCATTTGATGTCGCATACTCATGGCCATCGTCTACGGGTGAAGACTTCGCTAGCCGAGGGACAGTCACTTCC
>CAZOJR010000180.1:2665-4955 GCA_964580165.1 uncultured Gaiellales bacterium | reverse complement strand
TCGAACACTTCAAGTTGCCTCATGTTTGATACGAAATCAAGGCTTTCATATCCATTATGTCCTTGCTCGGGGGCATAGCTCCAATCAAAGACAAGGCAAACCATGCTTGTTAAACCACTCAGCACAGACAGATCTTGAGGACGAACCCCTGTGAACCCCAATGATGTCAGTGCTTTGAGATCAGTGAGCGGAGCAAAATCGCTGATATCGTTAAAGGACAGATTCAGATCCTCCAAGCCGGTGAAATACGAGAGGGCGCTGATGTCCTTAACTCCACCATTCTTGCTGTTCATGTCGTCGAAGCTCTCGTTCGACAGGTCAAGCTTCAAAATGGCCTTGGCTTCATCAACGGTTATATCGCCCGCTGGCTTGTTCGTGGCCTGGCGCACCTTTGCTTCCAACGCCTCGTCGTTGAATTCGACCACCGCGACAGGATCCACCGTGGGCTCCGTGGTCGGGGTAGTAGCAGATGAGACCGTGCCGCTCTGCTGGTTTTCATTTTCAACGTTGTCCGTCGATTGGATATCTTCGGCGCAAGCGGCAAGCAACAGTACCAGCAGCAAGGCAAACATCGCCACAATCAGTCTCTTCACATTCTCCCCTTCGTTGCGTGCCTCGGAAATCGAGCTTGGAGCAAATATGCTTGGAGCAAATATCATATAGGTGCCACGCTTCTGAGATAGGTGAATGCCTGAGCACGACGGAGTTCTGGAGCATCTATCACGTCAGAGCGATCCAACGCGCACTAGGCGGATGCGGCTTCATTCTGAAACGAGTTCTTAGGCGTTTCCGGTCAGGTTAGTATCCATCAATCGCTCACTACGCCATATCCGAATGACTGTGACTAGAGCTTCATACCGGCGATAGACGATCCGAAACGGCGGCAGCTCGAACTCGCGGAGCCACGAGTCGGGGCTCGAGCCCATCCCCGAGACAGCCTCTCCCGAGGTCAAGCCTCGGTTGTCAGCAGGCGGGCCCTCGGTTCATGGCTGAACTTTTCAAGGTGAAGGCGCAAGTCGAGCGCCAGGGGCGTAGCTGCACCATGACGGTAACGCCCCTGCGGTAGCTCCGCCTCGGCCGACTCCGCATTTGTGCGACAGGCGCGAGCTACAGTCGTTGATCCGGCACTATGTGTCTGCGGAACCGCCGCAGCCGGCAAGCCACCCTCAGCCGCTTATCGTCAGATGTCGCGTGCAACCGCGAAGGCCATGCGCGTCGCCTGGTGGATGTTCCGAGGGATCCAACAATCACCGATCTGGTGGAACTCAGGTGCGCAGAAACGCAGAGCGTTCGCCTCGTCGTGCAGCGGTTGCTGCCCGACAGCGTAGACTATCGTGTCGGCCGGGTACAGGTTCCGGCCTCCTAACTCGGCATCTGCCCTGAAGGCCATCCGCAGAGGATTGGACTGAAGCACCGCGGCCTCCACCGTCGGAATGAGAGGCAGGCTACAAGCGCTGCCGACGTACTCGGCGATGACGCCCTCGCGGTCGATCTCCACCGCTTTGGTGCCGGTGATGACCCGGATGTCGTACTTGTTGATCTCACCGATCAAGGCCAAGGCGTGCATGGGATTGCCACCGTCGCTCAGAGCGTCCATCATCTCCATGATGGCGACCTTTCGGCCCAAGCCGGCCAGGTAGATGGCCAGTTCTATGCCTACCAGGCCGCCGCCCAGCACGACCACGTTCCCACCCGTCTTCTCGGGATGGTAGTAAGCCTCTTCGGCACCCAGGACGTTCGGTCCGTCTATGCCCGGCATCTTGGGAACGCACGGCCGCGCGCCCAGTGAGGCGATGAGAACATCCACGCCGGCCGCGGCTGCGTACTCCGGTGTGACGGTGACGCCCAACCGGACCTCGATGGGCGCCCGAGAGATCATCCGGGCCTGGTAGTCGAGATACGCGGAGAGAAGTCTCTTGAAGGGCACCTTCTCCTCGCAACGCAGCGCCCCGCCCAGACGCTCTTCCTTCTCGCAGAGGATTACCTGGTGCCCACGCTGCGAAGCTGCCAGAGCGGCCTCCATCCCGGCGACACCGCCCCCGGCGACAAGCACCGTCTTGGAAGTACTCGCCGGAAGCTCATGCCGGCAGTCCTGTTCGAATCCGATCTCCGGATTGACGGCGCAGCGGTACAGCCGCGTGGTTGTGATACCTGCGAAGCACTCGAAACAGCGGATGCAGGGACGGATCTCATCGGACTTCCCCTCACGAGCCTTCTTGGGTAGGTCCGGGTCCGCCAACATCGCGCGGGCCGTCTGGACCACGTCGGCCTGCCCGGACGCGATGATCTC
>CAZOJR010000180.1:466-2565 GCA_964580165.1 uncultured Gaiellales bacterium | reverse complement strand
TACCCGCCCTCATAGCACATGGAACCGCTGATGCGGACCTCGATGGGGAATCCCCGGCCGCACTTCCGCCTTATGCGTTCGACGATGGTCAGAAGGAAGCGGCACCGGTTCTCAAGGCTCCCGCCCCAGCGGTCCTTGCGGTCGTTGACGTTGGGGTCCAGGAACTGGTTGATGAGCCAGCCATGGCCGGCGTGTAACATCACCAAGCCGAAACCGCAGAACTTGGCAAAAGCAGCCGCGTTGGCGAATGCTTCGATGGTCTCTTCGATGACCTCTTCCGGCATGGCGGGAACGAACTGCCCCACAGGGTTTACCTTGTCGACCGCGCCGTAGATCTGATTGCCCTCGAGCGCGGAGGTGTAGGAGTACGGCCCACAGTGTTGGATTTCGATGGCCGCGACCACCCCATGCCGGTTGATCGCCGAAGCCAGCCGGTAGATGGGGGGCAGCGAGTCGGGATCGTCCAGGGGAATTCCGCTTGGTCCGACGCGACCCCTCTTACTGTCGGCAAAGGCTGAGCCCACGTTGACCGTAGCCGGGCCACCTATGGCCTTTCGTTCGAAGTAGGCGATGGTCTCATCAAGGGGGTAGTTCTTGCACGACAGGTATTCGTAGCCGACCGGTGCCGCAAAGTACCGGTTGCGGAAGACGGTATCACCCAAGCGGATGGGCGAGAAGAGGTGCGGGTATTCGCATGTGTGCATAAAAGACTCCCTATTCCTTTCGCCTATTCCATCAACCACCCGGAGAGGGATACACCCGTCGCCAGGTCGTAGTTCCTTTCGAACGCGTCGGGGTAGTCGCGCCGCCAGCTCATCCACTCCTCGTCGGTGACCTTGGCTACCTCGACCAGGAAACCGCTCACCACCATGCCGGTGGCGTTTTTCGACGTGATCTTGCGCGGGGTGATCGTGTTGATGGCCCCACCCCGGTCTACCTTCCCAGGGATGATGGGATCCCACCTCGCGCCGTGGTCCATGTAGGCCACGCCGGGCATGAGCCGCTCGGTCACATACGCGCCGCCCAGCACGATGCCTCGCTCGTTGTAGATCTTGACTATATCGCCATGCCGGATGCCCCGAGTCTCGGCTTCGGCCGGGTTCAGCCACACCGGCTCGTAGAGGTATCCGTCGGATCCCGTGATCTTCATGGTAGGGGTCTCGCGGTTCCAGGTGATGTCGTCCCCCTGGGCGTGCATGCGCCAGTGAGGATGGTTGGACATACAGAGGAGCGGATAGTCGGCCACCCGGTCACTCGTCCGACGCTCGTCGTGGCTGTCGCTCCTTTCGATCCAGTGCGGCACCGGCGGCCGTTCTGGGTCGTCCGGGAAGTACTTCTCGATGGCGCTCGACGAGTACTCCAGAAGACCGGTTGGGGTAGTCAGCGGGCTATCCGCGGGGTCCTTGGCGAAGGGGCTCAATCCCGGCGGCTGCTCCTTGATCTCTTCAGTGCACGGGATGACGAAGTACTGCTTCTCCTTGAGCTCCTCCCAGGAGATGAACTGGCTCATGCCTGAGACGTCGTAGCACAGCTTCTGCCTCTCGGGCATAGTCTTGCCAAGGGTGTACTCCTCGTAGAGCCCCAGCTTCTCGGCCACCTTGGCAACCGCGTCGAAGTCGGAGAGCGACTCTCCCACCGGGTCGATGCAATCCTCTTCGAGGAAGAACGACGTGAGAACACCGCTGCCCAGGTCGTTGCCTATATCGAGCATCTCAAACCTGGTCGCGACCGGCAGGACGATGTCGGCCATGAGGCAATCGTTCTCCAACCATGGGTGCTGGGCCACGATGCACTCGACCGAGGGCCTCTGCAGCGCCTCAATGTAGGAGTTGGAGTCGTTCCAACAGGTGATCCAGCAAGGAGAGTCCGTCCAGATCATATGGATCTCGGACATGCCGGGCGCCGGAAAGGTGTAGTGGTTGAACTGGTCTTCGGCCGGGCTGTGGAAGGCGTGCAGGCCCCACCAGCTGATGGGCGGGTCGAGGATGGCGTCGTGCACCATGCACTTCGGGATGACCTGGAGCGGCGGTTGCTCCATAAGCTTGCTGAGCTGCCGCATCTCCGGATGGGACCCTTGGTACATGGGTGGCGTCACTCCC
>CAZOJR010000180.1:0-456 GCA_964580165.1 uncultured Gaiellales bacterium | reverse complement strand
AACGAAGTTGGGGATATCGGGCCGAATCGTGCCCTGATATGGAAGGGGATTCCACTCTCTCCAGAACCACCACTCGATCATCTTGGCTTGATGCACTCCAGGTTTGCCAAGGCCCTGCATGCCGAGGAGCATGGGCTCCAACCGTGCGGGCTCGGTGGAATACGGTCCTCTGATGCCCGGGCCTCCGTTGCCATGGATGAGGCTGGTCACCCTGGTAGCCCAATCCCGGGCCAGAGCCTTGATGGTCCACTCGGGCACGCCGCACTTCTCCGAGGCCCACTCGGGAGTCTTGGGGACGCCGTCTTCTTTGCCGAGCACATAGTCCTCGAACTTGTCGAAGCCGTAAGAGTGGGTGGCAATGTACTCATTGTCGTAGGTGCCTTCGGTCAGCCACATGTAGGCGATCGCCAGCTGCAGGGCCGCGTCGGTGTTGGGGAGAATGGGGATCCACTTGTC
>CAZOJR010000179.1:0-4988 GCA_964580165.1 uncultured Gaiellales bacterium | reverse complement strand
TGATTCGTACTGAAGCGGACGTATGCGGGTGATCTTGCCGTCCTTGACATCCACCTGGGTGGGAACGCCCGAATCCATCGGGCCAATAAGGCTCGAACCCCGTATGACCTGCCTGTCCGCTCCTATGTCGATGCTCCTCTTGATGCCCACTAGCGCGAAACCTCCTATGATGCCTGCACAACCGCGCCGCCCTGAGCGTTGGGGCAGCGCGCTTATTCTTCAGCGCAGGCCACGTCTAGGCGCCGGCCCACCTCGCGCTCCCGATGTGGTTAACACAAGGAGAGTTCGGCGGCGCGGAAGCCCCGCGCACCTGCGAGTCGGGCTTCCAACAAACTGATTGCGTATTCCGGGCATCATACTCACCCCCTTACAACCTCCCTATGGGTTCAGATCGTCTCATGACCGTGAACTACTCCCACAAAAATCTCCACTTTGTAGATCCTACAAAGCAGCGCGTGCAATGGCCACCCACCCGTCACTTGATCAAAGGTGTCGGGATCATCAGCCATGGTAAGCACATTGGCATTCGACTCCCAAAGACCATGCAGCCAGGGTTCCTGGGCCGGTTGCTCCGGAAACCACCAGTGACTCTGTACGTTTACCACTCTCGGATCGATCTCGTCGGTGAGTGCGGCCTTCTGTCGAATAACGCCCCTGCGGGTTTCGACGTAGACCCAGTCGCCCTCTTCGATCCCGAATTCGTGAGCTGTATCTGGATGAAGCTCTACTATAGGGTCAGGGTGCTGCTCGCGGGTGCCAATCCCAAAATGTCGATTCTCCGAGTGAAACATCGGTCGAAAATTGCCACCCGTAATGAGTATATATGGATATTCCTTCGCCACTTCGGGAGTACTGACAGGGCTCTCTGGAGGCTCCTCGTAGAAAGGCAACGGATCGTAGCCGAGTTCCTCCAGTACCTGCGAATAAAGTTCCACCTTGCCGGAAGGTGTGCCAAAACCGGTCAATTTGCCGGTGCGGGGGTTGATCTTATCGTAAGTCCACGGCTCATCGGTCCTTACGAAGTACTTCTCGGTGGCGACTTCTTTGAAAGTCAGACCGAGAGGAGCTAGGCGATAATCGGCCAGTTCTTCCTCGGTTTCCCAGGGGAAGTACTCGCCATAACCGAGCCGCTCGGCCAGTCCCTTCCAGAAGTGGTAGTCACTGCGACGTTCGCCGAGCGGCTCCACTGCCGCCTCGCCACAGGCAATCCAAGGAGCAAAGTCTTCGTGGGTATGACAGCAGGGCTTCTCCAGCTTGCTCGCAATTGGAAGTACGTAATCGGCGAGAAGCGCGGTGGGAGTCATGACATGTTCGAGCACCACATGAAGATCGAGGTTGGAACTCTTGAGCGCCCTGTAGATGGTCTTCGCCTCTCCGCCATTCAGAAGGACATTGGTCCCCCATGTGATCAGCGTCTTCACCGGGTAGGGATCCTCATCGACAATGGCCTTCCATATGAGCGGCTGCACGGAAAGGAAGTTGTGGGCGGTTATAGGATAGGGAATACCATAAGTCTCCATATGATTCTTGTTTAGGATCTCGTAGCCGGGCCAACCGAGAAGCTTGAACCGGTCAAAACCGATCTGCTTTTCCCTCTGCTCGGGGCTGACCTTCTCGGGAAGACCGAGCATGGAGTCCCTTATGCCCATCTTGCCCTTCACGATGGGACCCGGCCCCTCGGCTATCTCCCCTCCGCCTATAGCCAGATTCCCCGTAATCGCCCGCAAACAGACACGGGCCTGCTCGACTCGGATGGAGTTGCGGCCGAACATATCGGTGGAAGATCCAAACTTGAGAACAGCCGGCCAGTTGGTCGCATACATACGTGCCGATTCGCGAATAACGTCCGCGGGCACCCAGGTGATCCCCGCCACCCTCTCAGGTGTATATTCCGCCGCCCTCTTCCGGAGTTCATCGAAACCGAAGGTCCATTGCTCCACAAATGCCTTGTTGTAGAGACCTTCCTCGATGATCACATTGATCCAAGCCATGAGCAGGGCTGTGTCGGTGCCGGGCCGGAGTTGCACCCACATATCGGCATACCGGCCAGCTTCGGTCTTGCGAGGGTCAATAACAATCAGCTTGGTCTCATTTGCCTCGAGCCGCTTCTTGAGATCACGCCAATCGAGCGGCACCGTATGCGGCAGATTGCAGGCATGGAGAACCACGCAGCGGGCATTCTCCATCTGCGGACGCCCCTGTCCGCAGCCGATCAGGGCGTATGAAAGAGCAGCTGTGTTGCAGAAACAGATGGTGCCCGCGCAGCCGATATTGCCCGGGTTCTCAAAAAGATGGAGAAATCTACTCCGGGCCGGGTACTGGTCACCGCGGTAGGTCCCTTCCAGCAAGGCAAGAGTCTCCGCTCCATACTCCGCCTTCAAGCCGGTGAGCTTCTCCGCGATTTCATCAAGAGCCTGGTCCCAGGAGATCTGCTCCCATTGATTTTCTCCCCGCTCCCCCTTTCGCCTCAGGGGATGAAGAAGTTGGGCGTCGCCGTACAGCCACTTGACGTGGTGAGGCATCTTATCGGCGCAGCCCTTGTGGGGTGTCGGATAGTCCTTGGTTCCCCTCAGACCAACCAGCCTGCCGTCGCTAACGGTTGCCGTCAGACCACAGAACTCCACACACCCAGGCGAAGGCCAGCAGATGATCTTCTTCTCTTCGACTTGGCCCTGCCTTGCTTCCTCGTCGGCCATTGGCTCCAGCTCCTATAACTACCTGACGGTCTGCTCCTTGTATATCTTGCACAGAAGAGCTCTAAGCGGCCAACCGCCGGTAATCTGGTCAAAAGTATCAGGATCGTCGGCGATGGTGAGCACATTGCAGTTAGATTCCCAGAGACCGTGAAGCCAGGGTTCTCGAGCAGGACGCTCTGGGAACCACCAATGACTTTGAACGTTCACGACTCTCGGATCGATCTCATCGGTGAGTGTGGCCTTCTGTCGAATGACGCCCCTGCGGGTTTCGACGTAGACCCAGTCGCCCTCTTCAATTCCCAGTTCCCGAGCGGTGTCGTAATGAATATCCATAATAGGATCGGGGTATTGTTCGCGGGTGCCTATGCCGATGTGTCTGTTCTCGGAGTGGAACATCGGCCTGAAGTTACCACCAGTGATGAGTATATACGGATACTCCTTCGCCACTTCGGGAGTACTGATAGGGCTCTCTGGAGGTTCCTCATAGAAGGGCAATGGGTCGTAACCCAACTGTTCCAATACATTCGAGTAGAGTTCCGCCTTGCCGGACGGAGTAGCGAAACCAGTTTCCCTGCCGGTACGCGGGTTGATCGTCTTATAGGTCCAGGGCTCGTCGCTCCTCACGAAATATCTCTCAGTGGCAACCTCTTTGAAGGTCAAGCCGAGAGGCGCAAGACGAAAATCGGCCAGTTCTTCCTCGGTGTTCCAGGGGAAATATTCTCCGAAACCTAAACGCTCCGCTAACCCTTTCCATACATCGAAGTCACCGTGACGCTCGCCCAGAGGTCGCACCGCAGCCTCCGCGCAGGCAATATTGGGCATGAAATCTTCGTGGGTAGCGCACATCGGTTTCTCGAGCTTGCTCGCGATTGGAAGTACATAATCGGCGAGAAGAGCAGTGGGAGTCATAAAGTGTTCAAGGACCACATGTAGCTCCAAGTTGGGACTCTTGGCCGCTTTGTACATGGTCTTGACGTCGCCGCCGTTCAAGAGGAAGTTGCTCCCCCAGGTGATCATAGCCGTGATCGGATACGGATCTTTCTCCAGGATCGCCTTCCAGATGAGCGGTTGGACAGCCACGAAGTTGTGAGCCGCCACGGGAAAGGGAATGCCGTAGGTCTCTTCGTGGTACTTAGCCATCAACTCGTATCCCGGCCAGCCCATGAGCTTGAACCGGTCGGAGCCTATCTGTTTCTTACGCTGCTCGGGACTGATCTTCTCCGGGAGGGTCAGCATAGAGTCCCGAACGCCGATCTTGCCATCAACGATCGGACCGGGGCCTACGATGACCTCGCCGCCGCCCACCTTGAGGTTACCCGTCAGAGCCCTTAGACAGATACGAGCTTGCTCGACCCTGATGGAGTTGCGGCCAAACATGTCGGTAGCACATCCCCAGTGGAAGCCGGCCGGCCAGTTAGTGGCATACATTCGCGCGGACTCACGAATGATCTCCGGAGGCACCCAAGTGATCTCGGCCACCCTCTCGGGAGGGTATTCCGCCGCCCTCTTACGAAGTTCGTCGAAACCGAAGGTCCACTGCTCCACGAACTCCTTGTCGTAGAGTCCCTCCTCGATGATGACATTGATCCAGCCCAAGAAGAGAGCCGTGTCGGTGCCAGGCCGGAGTTGCACCCATATGTCGGCGAACCTACCGGCTTCGGTCTTCCTGGGGTCGATGACGATCAGCTTGAGATCACCCTCGGCCTTTCGTTTCTTAAGCCGCTGAAAATCCAACGGAGCCGTACCGCTAAGATTGCACCCGTCGATGACGAGGCACTTCAGGTTAGGCAGCTTCCCCCTCGAATTTGCCATGCCCAGCAGCGCATAGTTCATGGCAACGGTGTTACAACGGCAGATGGTGCCGGCACAGCCGATGTTCGAGGGATTGCCGAACAGGTTGAGAAACCGTGTGCGCATAGGGTACATGTCGCTGCGATAGGTGCCCTCATGGACGGCCAGAGTCTCAGGCCCGTACTTCCCCTTCAGGCAGGCAAGCTTAGCCGCTATCTCATCAAGAGCCTGATCCCACGGGATCTGCTCCCACTGGTTCTCGCCTCGCTCACCCCTCCTCTTTAGAGGATGCAGAAGCTGCTCGGGGCTGTAGAGCCAGTTGGTATGAAAAGGCATCCTGTCGCTGCAGCCATGATTCGGCGTGGGATAGTCCTTATTGCCCCTGAGACCGACGAGCTTGCCGTCTTCTACCGTCGCGATCAGCCCGCACTGGTGAATGCACCCCGGCGAGGCCCAGCAAACAATCTTCTTTTCTTCGATCATGCCTTGGCCAGGGCCCAC
>CAZOJR010000178.1:0-5023 GCA_964580165.1 uncultured Gaiellales bacterium | reverse complement strand
GGGGATGAGAAACGAACGGCGCCACCCGAACGCAATGATGAGACGGCTGATAATCGGCGGCGCGACGATCTGCCCGATAGTCATACCACTAAGGACGATGCCGGTGGCCAAACTGCGCCGCTTAGTAAACCACCGGGCCACTGTGGACAGTGGCGGCACCCACAATCCGCTCATTCCGATGCCGGTCAACACCCCGAAGAAGAGGTACAGTCCCCAGATATTGTCCGCCCAAGACATGAGCACGTAGCCCGAACCAAACAGCACACCGGAGATGGTTACAACAACCCTGGCCCCCACCTTGTCGGTCCACACTCCGGCAAGGATGCCAACGGTTCCCTGAATCACCGAAGACAGCGTATACGCACCCGAGATCGCAGCCCGCGACCAACCGAACTCCTCGGCTAGTGGATTCATGAACAGCCCATAGGTGACATATATGCCGTAGGACATGAGCATCACTACAGAACTGGCAATAACAACGATCCAGCCGTAGTCGAAGCGAGAGCGGCGCTGCAAGGGCCAAGCCATAGACCGCATCAGTGGAACCTGCGCACTTGGATCATAACATCACCAAATCCTCAACTGCCCACATTTTATTTACTGGTCGGTAAACCTAACATCGCCCCTATTACGTGTCAAGAAACTGGCGCCAAGAACGAATGCTGAGCAAGAAACCTGGTTGACAGACCGCTGTTCCCGGGAGGAGAAAGCAGCAGGCCGGGTGTTTCCTGGTATCCTGCCAGAATCGCGGCGGCTGGTACAGCCACGATCATAGAGGAGCAATATGGACGCAATGGGTGAGTCATCGAAGCCCGTCGCGGCAAGAGGGCGTGTGAAGACAAAAGCTGCACCCCGCCTAAGAGACCAGAGCCGAAGAGACCCGGAATCTCTGGAGCAGGACCGGCGGTGCAGACAAGGCGTCCCACTCCCTCCCGGAAAATGGAACGCGACCGCTCAGCGACTTCTCGACGCCGCCCGCCGCCTGCTGGCCGAGTCAGGCTTCAACGCACTGTCGCTTGAGAAAATCGCGCGCGAGGCGGGCGTCAACAAGCCCCTCATCTTCTACTACTTCGGTAACAAGGCCGGCCTTCTGCAGGCGGTCATCAATTCGATATTGCAGGAGGACGTGGAGACGCTACAACGTATGTATGCAACGCTTCCTGCTGGGGAGGCACGGGTTCACGCCGTGGTCGATTACTGCCGGAAAACTGTAGTTGATCGAACGACTAACCAGATGTTCTTCGAGACTGCCATCAACATGCTCAGGCACGCACCCGGCAGGGCGAGGCTTGCCGACTGGTGCACGACATGTTGCGACCTTAATGCTCAGGGCCTTTTGCTTGCAAGTAGTCACGAGCATGAATCCGCCGCCGACATACAGGCTCTTAGCGTAATGACCGTGGCGTTGCAGGATGGCTTGGCGCTACAGGAGTTGATTGAGCCGGGCGCACGAGACACGGAGCGAATCTGGGCGCTTTGGGAGGAGTTCTTAGGCATGGTTGTGCAACGAGCCGCGCCATGACGCGTCTATCGGCGCTGGCTGGAATCCGGGCCGGAATCGCCGGCCTCGATCTGAGCGCCCCTGGTTCCATCCACTCGCTAAACAGAGACTGGTTTCGGTGGGTTGATTTCCGGAGAACCGTATGCAGGTGGTAACTGGGGCAACAGGCCATGCAGGCAACGCCCTCGTGCGATACCTGGTCACCAGAGGAGAGGGGGTGCGCGCCCTAGTAGGCCCCAGCGGGCGCAGTGCCTCCCTTCAAGGTCTCGACGTAGAAACAGCCGAGGCCGACGTGCGCGATTACAGGTCGCTCGTGCGGGCGTTTCACGGAGCCGAGGTCGTCTACCACGTCGCGGGCATCGTATCGATTGCGACCCGGGGGCTGAAACGGCTGCGCTTCACAAATGTCGAAGGCACCCGCAACGTCCTCATGGCCTGCCGCGAGGCCGGCGTAGACCGTCTTGTCTACACGAGTTCCGTCCACGCCCTGGCCGAACCACCGCGCGGAACCGCTCTCGATGAGACTTTTGCACTTGACCCAGACAGTGTTCGTGGCCCCTATGCCAAGACGAAAGCCGAAGCCACCGGTCTCGTACTAGCCGCGGCCCGAAAAGGATTCAACGCCGTTGTTGTCTTTCCCTCTGGAATCATCGGGCCTTATGATTTCCGTCCCTCCCATATGGGCAAGTTCATGCTCGACTGTGCGCAAAGCCATCTCAAAATCTACGTGGATGGCGCCTACAACTTCGTGGATGTTCGGGATGTCGCCCAGGGAATGGTGGCCGCGGCCGAGAAGGGATGTCCCGGAGAGGGTTATGTCCTCGCCGGCCACGAGGTCACTGTGGCCGATCTCATCCACGCCATCGAACTCATCACGGGAGTTCCAGGCCCGCATCGGCGTCTCCCCTTCGGCATAGTGCGAACGGCCGGCTTTCTCGCGCCCCCGTACTACCGCATACGAGGGAAGCAGCCGCTTTTCACTACATACTCGCTCGACGTGATCGCCTCTAATTGCTCCATGAGTTGCGAAAAGGCGCGGCGCGAACTCGGTTTTTACCCCCGTCCTCTGCAGCAGACTCTGGAGGACACGATCAGCTGGTTCATCCAAGCGGGCAAACTGCCAGGGCGGAAGCCCTAGGAATACCAGCAAGTGTCGTTGGTGACTTGAGCTGGCGGCGCTCCAATCTGGGCACGGGCGCCTGATCTGAAATATAGCTGCACACCGCTGCGACGCAACTCAGCGCTGCAACACAGCTGCGCCGCAATTTATACATTCGTACATTGGGTTGCAGCCCGTAACTCAGCGGCAACGCCAACTAAGTATAAGATAAAGGCCATAATCTTAGACATTTGTACATGGGCTCGGCATGTGCACGTCCTCTACATTAAGCCTGGCAACGTTGTCAGTTTGTCAGACTTTATGTTGAAAAGGAGCTACCTGTATGGACGCGCAGGCACTGAGCGATGCCACAATGCAGGTTCAGACCAACCTAGACATCGTCTGGACGTGCGTGGCCGCATTTCTTGTCTTCTTTATGCAGGCCGGTTTTGCCATGGTGGAAACCGGCTTTACCAGAGCGAAAAACGCCGTGAACATCATCATGAAGAATCTCATGGACTTCTGCATAGGAAGCCTTGCGTTCTTCTTTATCGGCTTTGCTCTAATGTTTGGGGTTACAAACGGTGTTTTCGGTACCACGGGCTTCGCCATCGGAGGCAGCGATTGGGGAGGGGCGGCGTGGACCTTTACATTCTTGATCTTCCAAACGGTATTCGCAGCTACATCCGCCACAATCGTCTCGGGAGCCATGGCCGAACGGACGAAATTCGTCGGCTACCTGATCTACTGCGTAGTGATCTGCGCCTTCATCTATCCGGTCTTTGGCTCCTGGGCTTGGGGCAGCCTGGGTGAAGGCGGAGGCTGGCTCGAGAGCCTCGGTTTCATCGATTTCGCCGGCTCCACTGTTGTTCACTCGATCGGCGGTTGGCTGGCCTTGGCCGGTGCGGTTGTACTCGGTCCCCGGATTGGCAAGTACACAGCAGACGGCAAGCCCAAAGCAATCCCCGGACACAATATCGCCCTCGCCGCTCTCGGAGTCTTCATTCTGTGGTTTGGGTGGTTCGGGTTTAACCCTGGCAGTACCACCGCGGCCATCGGCGACATTGGGCGCATTGCCGTTACTACCAACCTGGCCGGCGCTACGGGTGCCATCACCGCGATGCTCACCTCTTGGATACTCTCCAAGAAGCCAGATGCCTCCATGGCCCTAAACGGTGCCTTGGCCGGACTGGTGGCCATCACCGCAGGTTGCTTCTCTGTGAGCGGCATCGGCTCTGTCATCATTGGAGGCGTCGCGGGCGTCCTTGTTGTTCTCAGCGTTCGCTTCTTCGACGCGGTGCTGAAAGTGGACGACCCCGTGGGAGCCGTGAGCGTGCATGGCGTATGCGGAGCCTGGGGTACCCTTGCCGTAGGTCTGTTCGCCATCGATGGTGGTCTCTTCTACAGCGGTGGGTGGCATCAGCTGGGCGTACAGCTCTTGGGTGTTGTGACGGCGTTCGGTTGGGCTTTTGGACTCGGGATGATTCTATTCCTGGCGATCAAACATACGATCGGCCTGCGGGTTTCTCGAGACGAGGAGTTACGCGGTCTCGACGTCGGCGAGCACGGCATGGAAGCCTACAGCGGCTTCCAGATATTCACCACTCACTGATTGGCCAACCTTGAATGGCCGGCAAGGCCGGGCCACTTCAGGGAGAAGCAGCGAGCTGAACTGAGGAGGAATCTCGATGAAGCTGGTCATTGCATACATTCAACCGGAGAGGCTTGAGGATGTGAAACAGGCGCTCTTCGAAAAGGGCATCACCAAGATGTCCGCGACCAATTCGCTCGGCTGCGGACAGCAGATGGGCTATTTGGAGAGCTATCGCGGAGTAAAAATGGAGGTGAACCTCCTCAAGAAGACGCGACTGGAAATCGCCGTGAACGACAGCTATCTCGAACCGACAATCGAGGGCATCATCGAGGGAGCACGGACCGGTGAGATTGGCGACGGCAAGATCTTCGTCCAAGAATTGACCGATGTGGTTCGGATCAGGACCGGTGAACGAGGAAGCGAGGCTATCGGCTAGACATGCCTTCACTCCGGTTTGCGGAGCGCTCATTCACCGCAACAGCGCCCGCCCCTAGGCGAAGCCAGGGGCGGGCGCTGTTATCACGCCGATGCGATGTTCCCCGGATGGAAGCGATATAGACTCCCACCTCGCCCTACGACGCCCGTAACAGAATCGCACTTTCCTCATCCACGGCGACACCCGCTCCCCTGCCGTCAGCAACGTCCTCTACCCGAACCACTCGTCCCTTAAGACTAAGCCGGAACGGAAATGGGCGATCTCCGTCGGGTAGAGTAAGAACCAGGTCCAGAGATTCACCAACGGAAAGTCCATCAGTGGTAACTAGGTATAGACCAGACCGGGAGACATCTCGGGTTTGTCCTAGACCTCTATTCGTCTCCACCGGCAGAG
>CAZOJR010000177.1:4140-5080 GCA_964580165.1 uncultured Gaiellales bacterium | reverse complement strand
CCAGCGGTAGCTTGTTGTAGCGGTACTTGGCGCATCCGGCGGTTAGGATGATCGTGTCGTCCGGCAGTTGCCCGGCCACTTCGGTGTAGTAGTCTCTGGACTTCTGGCGTCCGTCGCAGCCGGCCATGACCACGAAGCGCCTGACAGCGCCCGACTTGACCGCTTCCACCACCTTGTCGGCAAGTGCCAGGACTTGGTTGTGAGCGAAACCGCCGACAATGGTCCCTGTCTCAAGTTCCGCAGGGGAGGGACAGCTCTTCGCCTGGGCAATCAAGGCAGAGAAATCTTTCACACCACCGCGGGCCCGGTCGGGGATATGTGTGGCCCCTTCGTAGCCAACCACCCCCGTGGTATAGAGACGCCCGAGGTAGGTACTGTCCTTTTTTAGAGGAACAAGGCAGTTCGTGGTCAGCAGGATGGGGCCGTTGAATGACTCAAACTCCTCGTTCTGATGCCACCATGAACCACCGTAGTTTCCGACGAAGTGCTCGTACTTCTTGAAAGCCGGGTAATAGTTGGCGGGGAGCATCTCCCCGTGAGTATAGACATCGACGCCAGTCCCCTCGCTCTGCTTGAGCAGCTCTTCCATATCTTTGAGGTCGTGCCCGCTGATGAGGACGCCGGGGTTGCCCCGCACGCCGATGTTCACCTCGGTCAGTTCAGGGTGACCGTATGAGGAGGTGTTTGCCTCGTCAAGCAAGGCCATGACCGCGACCGCCTTCTCACCAGCCCCGAGCACGAGATTCACCATCTCGTCCACCGAAAGGTCCTTCGTGGTGGAGGCAAGAGCCTCGACGATGAAGTCATCGACACCAGGGTCGCGAAAACCCAGAACAGCCGCATGCTCGTTGTAGGCCGCGATACCTTTGGTGCCAATCACGAGTAACTCGCGCAGGGAACGGACATCCAGCAGGTCGAAGCTCGGATGCAGCCGCTGTTC
>CAZOJR010000177.1:0-4130 GCA_964580165.1 uncultured Gaiellales bacterium | reverse complement strand
ATCCTCGTTCTCTGTGGACATCACGCCCACCGCTTGAGCCTTGGCCGCGAACTCGGCAGAATCGCCCGACCAAGTGGCCGCGTGAGGAAGCTTGCCGTCGAACTCGCGGCCGTTCTTCTCTCTAAACGCCGCCAAGAACCTGGCTCTTAGTTTGTCCTTGCGTACGAGACCTTCCTGGACCAGCTCCGTGAACCGTCCGTCGTCCCAGTTGGCGTTCGTGATCGTCGCAAATAGCGCCCGGCTGAAGAAGTCATCCTGCGAACGGTCAGCGACGTCGAGTTCCCTGAGCTTCTCTTGATAAACTGCCATTCCCTTGAGCACGAAGATCAGCAGATCCTGAAGGTTGGCGGTTGCTTCGGGTTTACCGCACACACCCTTGACGGTGCAGCCGGTATTTTTTGCGGTTTCCTGGCATTGAAAGCAGAACATGGCCTTCCCTTTCGCCGTGCAATACAGTCCGGTTGCTTATTTATGTCTATTCAGCCGCCAGCTCAAACCCCAGGATAGAAAACCATTGCTGCGACACCGGGAAGGAGATGCGGCCGGTGGGGATGCCACCGGCACGCTCCGTCTTTTTGTTGAAAATGGCGGCTGGCAGTAGATCAACGGCCGTGATGTCCGGCGCCCGTGTCTCCGGCCAAGTCTCTCTACCTTGTCGCCTATCTCGCCGTCACGAAAGTCCCAAGCCCCTCGCGATCACCAGTCTTATGATCTCCGAAGTGCCTTCTCCAATTTCGAGCAGCTTAGCGTCTCTCAGGTAGCGCTCAACCGGAAACTCGCTTATATACCCGTATCCGCCGTGGATCTGGATGGCATCCAACGCCGCTCTCGTCGCTATCTCGGAACCGAAGAGCTTCGCGTAGCTCGCTTCCTGGGAATAGGGCCGGCCGTTATCCTTGAGCCACGCGGCTTTGAGATACATCAGCCTGGCCAGCTCTATATTCATGGCCATATCGGCCAGCTTGAACTGGATGGCTTGGAAGCTGCCGATGGGCCGGCCGAATTGAACTCGCTCTTTGGCATACTTCAGAGCGGCGTCCAGACAGGCCTGTGCGATTCCCACTCCCATGGCGCCGATGGCAATCCGGCCGCCATCGAGCACCGCCAGAAATTGTTTGAATCCCTCTCCGCGGACGCCGAGAAGATTCTTCTCGGGTACTCTCACGTTGTCGAAGAACAGCTCCGTGGTGTTGGAGCCGTGCAGGCCCATCTTCTCGTACCCTGTGCGAATGGTAAACCCAGGCGTTCCCGTAGGCACAATAATGGCACTGATGCCACGTGTACCCTTCCCCTTGTCCGTCACCGCCGTGATGGTCACGAACTTGGCGTAACTGGCATTGGTGATGAAGCACTTCGAGCCATTGATAATCCACTCGCCGTCTTCAAGCACGGCCGTGGTCTTAGTGCCACCGGCATCGGAGCCCGCTTCCGGCTCGGTGAGACCGAATGAACCGATGCTCTCACCTCTGCAGAGCAAAGGAAGGTACTTCAGCTTCTGCTCCTCGCTCCCAAAGTAGTAGATGGGCATGCAACCTAGAGAAACGTGCGCCTCATAGGTCAGACCCGTGGAGCCGCAGGCCCGGGTGATCTCCTCCAGGGCAAGGCAATAACTCGTGTAGTCTGCTCCGGCTCCCCCATATTCCTCCGCAATGGGCAGGCCCATAAGTCCAAGCTCGGCCATCTGGCTAAGAATGTCCGAGGGAAAGTCCCCCGATCTGTCGATGTCCGCCGCCTTGGGCGCTATCTCGCGTTGCGCGAAGTCCCGGGCAGTATCCCGGATCATGACTTGATCGTCTGTCAGTCTGAAGTCCACCTTGGCTCCCGTTTCTCTAGGAAGGCATCACAGCCCTCACAAGGTTCGTTCGTAGCAAAGACTATCGCATACAGGCTAGATTCCAGGCGAAGGGCTTTCTGCAAGTCCATGTCTCGTCCATGGTTAACCGCCTCTTTGCTGAGTCTCACCGCAAGAGTACCCCTCGCGGCAATCCTCTTGGCCATGTCAAGGCAGTAGGACATCAGCTCGCCGGCCGGGACAACCTTGTTCACCAGGCCCATGCGCTGCGCTGCTTCGGCATTGTAATGATCGCCGGTGAAAAGCATCTCCTTGGCCATGCCGGGGCCAACCAACCTGGGTAGCCGTTGTGTCCCTCCAAACCCGGCTATCATCCCCAGCTTGACCTCGGGCTGCCCAAATACCGCCCGATCTGAAGCCACCCGGATATCGCAGGCCATGGCCAGCTCAGTCCCGCCACCAAGCGCGTAGCCGTTTACGGCGGCTATTACCGGCTTCTTCATGTTCTCGATCTTGCCGACCGTCCGCTGGCCCTGCTCTGACCACTCCTTGGCCTGCTGAGGGGAGAAGTCTTTCATGTGGGCGATATCCGCTCCGGCCACGAAGGCCCTCCCCGCGCCCGTGATGACCAACACCCGCACTTCGTCGTCCTCTTCAACCTGGTCGATCACCTCGCACAATTCCTCAAGCATGAGCACATTCATGGCGTTGAGCGCTTCCGGACGGTCGATGGTGAGCAACGCAACTCCGTCATCCTTCTGTAAATCGATATACATACCGACTCACCAGCCTCCTCTATGCATCTGTACCGGATTGCCCCCGAGATGCCCGGCGCGAAGTAGAATACCTTGGACATGTATCCAACATAGTAGCGAGATACAGAGCAGCGACATAGTAGGAAGAAGCTCATGATCGAGATACGATGGCACGGCAGGGGTGGACAGGGAGCGATTACGGCAGCCAAGATCTTCGCTTCGGCGGCCTTCAAGGCCGGATACGCTGGGGTGGTCATGGCTCCGACTTTCGGCACCGAGCGCCGCGGAGCGCCGGTGTTCACTTCTCTCAAGATAGCTCGGGAGAAGATATACGACATTTCCCCGATCGAGACCCCCGACGTGGTGGTCGTCCTCGATCATCTCCTGTTAACTGAGGTCGATGTGAGCGCCGGGCTGAAGAATGATGGACTCATTGTCCTCAACACACCCGAGCCACTCGACTCCCATAACTTCGGCGGCAGGCGGCTAGCCGTAGCCGATGTCACGACCCTATCAGTGAAGGCGGGGCTGCCGCAGGGCAGAGTAAACTCCGGTATTATCGGCGTCCTGTGCCGGGCGTTCGAGATCATCCCCTTTGACCTGGTTTTGACTGAGATCGAGACTGAGTTCGATACAAAGAAGCCCCAAGCCAACGTACGGGCGGCTCAACTTGCCTACGAAAACACCGCTACAGGAACGGCATGATGGGTACCAGAGAGTATAGATACAAGACGTCACACAGCCTGTCAGGTCCAGGCGATGGTGGCAAAACAGGATCTTGGCGCGTCCAGCGTCCGGTCATCGACTTGGAACGGTGCACACCGGCGAAGCGCGGTACCGAGGCCTGCTTCATCTGCTGGCTGTATTGCCCCGACTGCGTGATCTCCCGGACAATCCCTCCGACGATTGACTATGAGTATTGCAAGGGCTGCGGGATATGCGCCGAGGAATGTCCGACCAAGGCCATCACGATAATCGACGAGGCTGGCAAAACTGAGGATGGCGAAGAGATGGAGCCATGCTCATACGAGGGGCCGAGACCATGCACATAATCGAAAACGGCAACGTCGCGGCGGCCATGGGAGTCAGACTGGCCGGAGCCCAAGTGATCGCGGCGTACCCCATCACGCCACAAACGCCTCTGACGGAGAAACTCTCCGAATACATTGAGGCCGGGGATATGAGGGCTCAGTACATCCCTGTAGAGAGCGAACACTCGGCACTGGCGGCCTGTATCGCCGCGAGTTCGACCGGCGCCCGAACCTTCACCGCTACGAGCGCCAACGGGCTTCTCTATATGCACGAACAGATCCACTGGGCGGCGGGCGCCCGCCTGCCCATCGTCATGTGTGTGGTGAACCGGGCCGTGGGCGCTCCTTGGAACATCTGGAACGACCACCAAGACTCCATATCGCAACGCGACACAGGCTGGATCCAGATGTATGCCTGCGACCATCAGCAGATTATCGATGGTGTTCTCAAGGCTTTCGCCCTCGCCGAGTCGGTGAGCATTCCGGTGATGCTGTGCTACGACGGTTACCTCCTGTCGCATACCTACATGCCTTTTGAGGTTCCCGAAAAAG